>CAZKKX010000001.1:0-81845 GCA_964553505.1 uncultured Eubacteriales bacterium
ACTATCTCGTACCAAACCAATAAGTACTGTTCTATTCCGCGAAGGAACTTCCGGAGAATGCCCTATAGAACCTACAATACATACAGGTGCTTCAAATCCGGGCTTTAAACGATTAAGAGCATCGTTGCTTGATGATACAAAAGGATTGATAACTTCATAATTTTTAAGAATCCCCATGAGTGCTCCAAATCCCACCGGATTTATATAATCCTTTTCAAAATCCACAGGAGAGAATAAATTTATATATTTACCATTATTCATTTTTGCCGATACGCCCATATGAGTATGCTGCCCATTGCCTGCAACACCTTCTACAGGTTTTGCCATAAAAGTTACTTCCAACCCATGTAAATCAAATATATCTCTGATAACATCTTTTACATGTATTACGTTGTCTGCCGTTTGCATTGCCGAACTGTACTTCCAATCAATCTCAAGCTGCTCCATGACATGGTCAAAACCTCCTGAATTCCCAAGCTTGGCTTTGACTCCGCCAACTTCCTTATGCCCCATTTCTACACCTAATCCGTATTTCTCAAGAACCAAAATAGATTGTTCCAAAGCGGTTCTCACCGGACCAATTGTCCTCTTCCAATACTGTTCTTTAAGAACCTGTGATGTAGAAAGCTGATCCACGTCCGCAACATCGTCAGGAGTCTTAACCCAAAATTCCAACTCTGTTGCAGCAGTAAGTATAATTTCATCCACCTCATCAATTGAATCAATATCCATATACTTCAGAACGTAAGGATTCTCCTTTATCAGTTTTCTGAGACCTATCGAAAAAGTATCAACGGCATTTTTTAAAAGGATTCTGGATCCAACAGGATTCTTCCCATTATGTACCAGATACGCAGGAATTCTTAGAGTCCCCACAGGCAATCCTGTTTCTTCATCAAAATGATTATAATTATAATCCACATACCAATTGACTGTTGTGTCCGGTATTAAATCCACTTTTGCATCATTAAGCTCTGCGATTTTCGGAAGCACAACACTGGAGCCGTCAGTCTGAATTCCTTTGATTATAAAATTGTCGAAATCTTCAAGAAAACAGCCTACAGGAATTCTTTCATCTGTATTGTTCCCTCCGAGATCCACCCCATTCAGAGATACAAATTTTACTTCCGGATGGTTTTTTAGGAGTTCACCAATTTTAGGCTTATTATTCTGATCCGGCTTAATGGTAAATAACATTTCTTCAAATGACATATCTTTATCTCCTTTCCTCCCTTTATTTATAAGGCATTTATTGAAATATTATAAAATCAATCTGATACGAACATTTAAAATGTCGTTTTATCACGTAGTGATTATATCATTTTAGAAATGCATTGTTAATACTTTATTCTAAAATTTTTTAAAAAAATGAACCGAATATATTGCGTACATTTTAACTTGTTTAGTTTTTAATGTTCGGTTTTTTGATTTCGGAAAAGACTTTTTCCTTTAATGCAAAAAATGCTTGCTCGGCATCGATTAGATAGGGTTCTTCTATATGATAAGGTAAAATGATTTCTTTGTTTTTATTGTTTTCAAAAATATACAGCCACATTTTTTTCCCTTTTACCCATAGTTCTATGTATTGAGATCCAATAATCTTTTCTTTAATTTTTAAGCCCTTAAAAAAAGTTCCCTTTATCTTTAATTCTTCACTTTGTTCTCTCATGGATAGTATATCTAAAAGCTCATAACTAATCTCTTTGATTTTTTCCATTCTGGTTTTTTTGTTCATATAGGCATCCATATATTGCTGGTACAACTCTAAAGTGTCCATATATATACTTTCCAGCATTTTTTCATCTTTTTTATAATGTGCTTTGATAAATTTAAAAAATAGTTTTGAGTTTTCATAAAAATATGTAAATGGCTTTATTCCGTCTTCTTGCATTTTCATTCTCCCTTCTATTTCTACAGCTTATAATATAGTATGACTCCTTCTATTGCTTTGTTATTTTCTTCTTTCCTATATAGTATGGTCTTCTGCTACAGTGATATATATGGTATTTTTTATCTCAACTGCCTTAATCCGATGACTATAAATCTAATATGGGAAAAAAAAATAAACCGCTTAAATTAAGCGGTTTATTTTTTTCAAAATTTATTCAATTATACATTTTTATTATTCTACTTGTCTGAATGATTGTAATTGGTCTAAATAGCGCTGAAGTTCATTGAGATATCTGCCATAATTGGCCCAATCTCCGTTTTTCTGCGCCTCCTGGGCCCTCTGGAATGCTTCATTGGACATCCTAATCAAATCATTGATATCTGTTACGATACCTGCCTGCCCGTCTGGTGTTGGCTCACCGTCTACTATTGGTCTTTCGGGTTCCACCTCTGTTTCTCCAAACAGCTCTTCAAGAGCTTCTTTGAGAGTTTCTCTGTATGCAATCCTGTCGCCATAAACCACAATCACTCTTTTTACTTCCGGAAGGCTGTTTACATTGCTGGCCTGCAGATAAATTGGTTCTACATAAATCAATGAATTTTCTATAGGAATGGATAATACATTTCCTCTAATATATGAGGATCCTTGGGATGCCCATAACGAAAATTCTTTAGAAATTTCCGTATCCTGATCGATTTTAGATTCAATCTGCATCGGACCGTATACGGATACCTGTTTTGGTAATTTATAGACTATGAGATTCCCATAGTTTTCTCCATCGTTCTGTGCTACAAGCAACGCAGCCATATTGGGCTTATTCCTGGGCGTGTAAGGAATTGAAAGAATAAATTCCTCTTGATCTCTGTCAGGTAATTTCATAATGGTATAGATGGAATCCATAAGAACCGTTTCATTTCCATATATCTGGTTGGCAATGTCCCATCTGTCTTCACCCTGATAGAAAACGGTGGTATTATCTACATGGTATTCTCTATAAACCTCCGCCTGAATATTAAACAATGTCTGAGGATATCTAATATGTGCTCTTAAATCATCCGACATTTCCGATATTGGAGTGAACAAAACCGGGAAAATCTTTCCTAAGGTACTGGCCACAGGATCATTTTTATCTATCAAATAAAAAGTCGTATCACCATTATATGCATCCACAACCACTTTAACAGAATTTCGTATATAGTTGATGCCGTTCTCCATGTAAGGCTGAGCATAGGGATAATTTGCACTTGCGGTATACGCATCTATTATCCAATAAAGCTTACCCTCGCTTGTAACAATATACGGATCGGAATCAAATCTGAGAAAAGGCGCTATTTTGTTAATACGCTCTCTTATATTGCGGTGTATAATTATTCGGGAATCTTTTTTTAAGTTGCTTGCCACAAGCATTTTCATACTTCGCTCCCGAATCGAAAATAACAGCCGATTGATACCATTTAGTTGTATACCTGCAGTCCCTTCATAAAATGTCTCTACATTGTCGTCACCGCTGGGATAATCAAACTCTGCCTCTTTGGTATTAATGATAGAATAATTATTGGTCAATTCTCCAAAATAAATTTCCGGTCTGGTGATTTCTATTTCTTCTATAGAAGAGCGCGGCGGAAGGTTCTCTATCAATAGCTCCGGCTGCCCAACCGGCGTAACAGCATTAACAGGCGACATTGCAACACCGTATCCGTGTGTATATTTTAAATGCTGGTTTATCCATGTTTGTGTCAACTGACTTTCATCAATTTCCCGTACACCTATAAAAGCCTGTGTGTATTTTCCATTGATCATATATCGGTCTATATCTACATCATAAAAAGTATAATACTGTCGGATACCCTGCCTCTGATTATAAAACTGAGTCGTTGGACCATAATCATTAATACGGATATTTTCAATGGTTTGAACATTCTTATCAATATCTTCATTTGTAAGATTCATTCCGACAGGAAAGTCTTTCTCTAAAATTTCATACAACCCGTAAGCCTTTTTTGTATGGTCTATATTGTATCTTAAATACGGAGTCTCTTTTGAAATCTCATCTGGAGATACAATCAGATTTTGGACAACAACGGCCCCTACATTGCCTATGATAGATACGGCAATCATCAATACCGGACCAGTCAGTGCCAGCTTGAATTTTTTTGATCGCAAACCAATTACAAAAAGAAAAGCCGATAAGACGGAAAGCGCTATCATTACACGATAAACCCATAATGTAACATGAATATCGGTATAGCTTGCACCGTAAGCAACACCTCTGGTAGAAAACAGCAAATCATACTGCTTTAAATAATACCCGGCTCCAAGGATAATAAAAAACAAAAATCCCAATACCATTAATTGTCTGATGGCAATTCTCAAGAGTTCCATTCCGTTTTCACGATCAAAACCCCTTTGGAATACATTTTCATATCCTTCTTCTTCATCGGTTACTTCCCTTAATTTTGGTCTTCTTACACTCATTAGGAACAAATAAAATACCACCGTCATAATGATTAGAAGAATAATGAACAGAATAAGAAAACTGTATATTTGTGATATCAATGGTAATTTAAAAATGTAAAAGGATACATCATTAGCAAATATAGGGTCTTGTTTATTAAAACCCGTGCTGTTGAAAAATCTTAATATATCAAACCATAGATTTGAAGAAAAAATAAATGTAACAAACAAAGCAATCACAGCCGATGCACCTAAAGAAATCTGATTGATTCTTTTTTCATTAAGGTTTGCATTAGAAACATTTACTTTTTTATAGTAGTCTTTTTTTATGGTCCTTAGATAAATATATAGAAAAACTGTTAACACAATAAAAACAGGTATCGCTATCTTCAACTGAGTAAAAAGTTTTGTCAGGTATACTTGGGTATATCCTATTTCTTTAAACCATAAATAATCGGTTATAAAATTCAGGAAAGTTCCAAAAAATGCAATCGCAATTGGAATTATAGTAATTGCAAGCCATAAAAACAGCCTTGATCTTCTCATTTAACCACCTCTTTAAAGTCCATATTAGCATTATTATACCCTACCACTCAACATTTTACCAATAAATTGAATTAATTTTGAATTTTCATATAAAAAGATTTTGTCCAAGATTAAATTGACAAAATCTTTTTATGGTTAGGATTTGTTATAATACATCCTACCTATATGGCTTTTGGGCGGTTTTTTATATTCATTTCTGTTTGTTTGTTTTGGCAATTATTGTTTTCGTGAGACAAAAATAAACATCTTAACCGATAATAAAAAAACCGGGTAAGATGCTATCATTTATTCTCTGTAATCTGCTATAAAAAAATCATATTCTCCTTCTATTACTTGATAAATCCAATAATATTCCCTTATTTCTGACTTTCCTTCTTTTACTACCTTTATTTTTTCATGAGTCCAGATGTAGTAGCCTTCCTGTCCTTTACGTATCTCTCCAATCTCAAAAAGAAGAAATTCCTCTAAAATACCCTCTTTGTTAAAGTTAACTACATTTTTATAAGCTCTGCTATCTTTTGCAGCCAGCGATATTACTGTTTTATCATTACTATTCACATAATCAATCCATTTGGAATTAAACTGAACCAGTGATTTTATAATAGCCGTCTGGTATCTGTAAGGCTTTCCCTCTATTTCTTTCCAAATTTCGTCAGATATATGAGTAGAATTATTTATATCTGCATTTTTATAATCTATCGTTTCATCATACCTTAAATCTTCGTTATTCCTTACTTCATTAATATTGTAGTTCATTGTTTCAATGCTTGCAAATGCTTGCTGCCTAGGGGAAAGCTCAGCTTCATCCCCATTTTTTGAATCGGAAGAATCCCCAGTACTCGGGTCATACGAGCCTTCGTTGTTTCCTTCATCCTCAATGCTTTCTCCCTGCCTGCCTATCAGATTATCATCAAAGAAAAAATATTTTGCTGCAAGCGCTGTTGCTGTAACAAATGCAATAACAATTAATATAATGATTAATTTGCCTCCAATACCTTTGAACCCGCCTTCGTCGTCTTCATCATCGTCGAAGTCAAGGATATAATCCTTTGAATGATTTTTTAATATACTATTCTTATACTTTTCATATTCCTCATCCACATCCCGGGCTTCAGGGCAGTTTTTTCGCTCCACTTCAAACAAACGCATAACACTTTCCGAACCTTCAGAAGCATCTGCATCATTTTCATCATCATTATGATTATGGACAAATTCTTCATTAATTTTACTGCGGCAATATGGGCAGTAAACATCATTCTCATCTATGTTTTGTCCGCATTTGGTACAGTACACAATCATCACCTCGCATAGAGCTTTTGTTTCAAATCTTTAGTGCCGGGTTTTGCGTTCAGAACAAATCAGTCCTTGATCCTTCTGGCTATTTCTTCTTCTGTTTCCTGGCTGCAAATTGCTTCTTCTTCATCATGATTTAAATCCGAACAAGTAAAATTATCGGATAGTTTAATTGCATGACAATCAATAGACGCTACGTCTTTAGACAATTCATTTACAAGAATCTCCAAATGTCTAATCCGTTTTTCAATCTTTTTAAGCATTTTTATCAAATTGTTGATTTTCCAGTACCATAATCTCATTTCACGAAGAAGTAGCCAAATAATAAATATGGCTAAAGTGACCACTACAATGCCTGCTGCAAATTTTAAAGCATCTTCGGTAAAGAGAAATGCATTTAAAGTAATCATGCCATCCCTCAATATTTTTCTAATTTTGTCTAATTTGGTTTTATTATATAATATAACATTCAGGATATCAAATAACTTTTCATTATATTATTTCATCCAATAATTAATCCTGCATGCGGTAAGACTTTTTTCTCAACCGCATATTCATATATTCTAAGAACTAATATTAGGAACAATTTGACAAATAATTTCATTTTTTACTACTCTTTCTGGCATAAATAGTATATAATTTTAAAATAATCATGATATATAAAAAAGCAGGGGGTAATTTAATTGCAGAACTTTTCAATCAAAACAAAACTCTTAATTAATTTATTTTTTTCAGTTTCAATAATAATCATAATTGGTCTTATCACATATATGAATCTACAAAAATTAGATTATTTTCAAAATGAACTGAACGAAGAATACAATCGTGCACAATTAGCTATTCAAGTATCCACGTCAGGAGAAAAACTATATTCTATTATTGCCGACAGCTATATCTACGGCGATATTGGAAATATGCAACAAGAATTTACAACTGAAAAGGAAGATACAAAGAATAACATAGAAAGCTTATCGGAAAATGCATCAAAAGCGCATCAGACACTATTACATAATGCAATGACAGAATATTATAAAATAGTTGCAGCTTATGAATTTTCTATTCTCCCGCATTTGGAAATACTTTCTACAGAACCGGATAATAGGCTTTCTCAAGCGCATGTGGCAAATTATTTAAATGACTTAAAGGAGTATATGGAACCTTATAAAAGATACCTGAATACGGTAGCAAATGAGATGGTCGCAAAAGCCGAAATCCAGAAAGCAAATTTTGAAGAAACCAGTAAATCTATTGTTATGATCAATATAATTTTAATTATAGCAGGTACTTTTTTCATTTTCCTTATCGCCTTTTTCATTATGCGAAGTATTATATCTCCGCTGAATAAAGCTGTAAGCTTTGTAAATAACATATCCAAATGGGATATGTCTTCAAAAATTACCGTTAAAAACAAGGATGAAATCGGTATTCTTTTAAATGCAATGCAAAACATGTCAGACAATATAACAGAACGTATTTCAGCTATTAATGAAATCTCTTCCGGGAATCTTAACGTCCACGTTCCCAAAGCCAGCGAGAAAGATGAGCTTGCCGAAAGTATTAATAAAGTTGTCTCATCTCTGAAAGGTTTAATCGATGAAACAGAAAGTCTGGTAGATAATTCTGTCAAGGGGAAACTTGATGTCCGCGGAAAAGCATCTCAATATGAAGGTGCATACGGAGCTATAGTGTCCTCAATAAATAAAATTATAGATACTTTAGTCGGACACATGAATGCGGTACAAGCTCCGATTATGATTATTGATAAGGATTTTGAAATCCAGTATATGAATACGGCTGGTGCTGATTTAACCGGTCTTAGTGGTGATGAGCTCATTGGCAAAAAATGTTTCGACTGCATGAAAACATCAGATTGCAATACTTCAAAATGCGCGGCAGGTATTGCAATGACTGAAAACAGGATTGCTTCCAGTGAAACAGATGCTCATCCGGGAAGCCATGATTTGGATATTTCTTATGACGGCATTCCGCTAAAAAATAATGACGGAGAAATAATTGGCTCTCTTGAAATTATAACGGATCTGACTGAGATAAAAAAAGCTCAGCGTGTTTCCGAAAAACAAATTAAGCTTCAAGAAAGGGAAGTAAGCGCTTTAATTTCAAATCTGGAATTGCTTGCACAGGGTAATTTAAACCTTGAACTTGAACCATCTGAAACAGATGATGATACTAAACAATTAGGTGAGAACTTCGATAAAATTAAGGAAAATTTAGGTATCAGTATTGATGCTATAAAAACATATGTAATTGAAATATCCGATGTTCTTACTAAAATTGCAAATTCTGATTTAAATATAGAAATTACCAGTGATTATATGGGAGACTTTTCTTCAATCAAAGCAGCGCTTAACTTAATCATCCAATCATTCAATGAAGTTTTACAAGAGATTAATAATTCCGCCGACCAAGTAGCAACCGGTGCACACCAACTTTCCGACAGCAGCCAAGAATTGTCTCAGGGGGCAACCGAACAAGCCGGTGCAATTGAACAGCTGACTGTATCCATAAAGGAAATTGCCCAGAAAACGAAACAAAATGCCGGTTATGCAGAAAATGCAAATCAGCTTACAGGAACTGTTAAAGAAAATGCTAATAAAGGAAATTTACATATGCAGGAAATGCTTTCGTCTATGAAAGAAATTAATGTAGCATCCTCCAATATTTCCAATATAATAAAAGTCATTGATGAGATTGCATTCCAAACAAACATTCTCGCTTTGAATGCTGCTGTTGAAGCTGCAAGAGCAGGCGAACACGGAAAGGGCTTTGCAGTTGTCGCAGAGGAGGTTCGTAATCTTGCTGCCAGAAGCGCTCAAGCAGCAAAAGAAACTACGGAACTAATTGAAGGCTCTATATCAAAAGCACAATCAGGAACTGAAACAGCTAATGCCACGGCCGAAGCCTTAAATGAAATTATTGAAGGTGTAACAAAGGCAGCTGAGTTGGTAGGCCAAATCGCTCAATCTTCTATTGGACAAACTTCAGGAATTGAAGAAATTGAAGGTGGGATTCAACAAGTATCTGAAGTCACCCAGACAAATACTTCTACTGCTGAAGAAAGCGCTGCAGCTACTGAGGAATTGTCCGGACAGGCTGAATTACTTAAAGAAATGGTTAGTAAATTTAACCTAAAAGACACTTATAAATTAAACTCTTTAAATGATGAAAGTGTTGAGCTGTTAACAGCTTCCGGTACTGTTTGTGAAAAAGAAGACCGAGATGAAACAATGCTTGATGATTCTGATTGTTTAAACAACTCTGATGACATAGAAGAAGAAACAGAAACTGATGATTGTGGAAAGTACTGATTAATGAATTGTGCCTAAGAGAAAAGCCCTGAAACAGGGCTTTTCTCATTTCTTTATTCCATAACTCTTACTATTCTCCATAGAATAGCTCTATAGTTTCCTTATCCGGTTTTTTTCCAATATAACTACCTATGACGAATAAAATAATGGCTATTACAATTGTCGGAACGATCTGGTTCATCCCAATATAATTTACTCCTGAAATCGTATAATAGAAATACACTCCTACGCCGCCAATCATCGACAATATAGCCCCTGTCGCATTTGCTTTTTTCCAATATAATCCAAATATCGTTGGACAAAGAAATGCTGCTTCGAGTCCGCCAAATGCAAATAAGTTAACCCATACAATCAAGCTTGGCGGATTTATAGAAAATATAAAGACAACAATCCCCAATATTCCCGTAGTAATAAAACTGAGTCTGGTAAGGGTTTGTTCTTTCATTTCTGACTTTGAATAGTGCATGAACAAATCTTTTACAATAGCTGCCGATGCTAATATAAGCATAGAGTCCACCGTTGACATAATAGCTGCCAAAGGTCCAGCTATAAAAATCCCTGCCAAAACAGGATGCAAAACTTGAATGGTTAATGTAGGTATAACTAAATCACTGTTCTCTATACCTTCTGTCAAAACAGCCTGACCCAAAAAACCAACCAAATGCATTCCTAACATTAAGAATCCAACTACAAATGTCCCTATAATCATAGCATTATGTAAAGATTTCGAATCCTTAAACCCCATGCCTCTTACGGTGGTCTGCGGCAGACCAAGAATACCAAGTCCTACCAATATCCAAAAGGACAGTATATAAGGTTTACTAATGGTTCCTCCTGCCGTAGGTTCTAACGCCCCTGGGTTGGATACGGTTATAGTGTCAATAATGCTTTCCATTCCGCCGCCGGCTTTAATAACAGCAAACAACAGAAATATCGTCGCAAAAATCATTACAACTCCTTGAATCGCATCTGTTAATGCAACCGCTCTGAATCCACCTACCGTGGTATAAATCACAACTACAATACCAAAGATCGCCAAACCCATTACATAAGAATATCCTGTGACTGCCTGAAATAATCGAGCGCCTCCGATAAACTGCGCTACCATTGTTGCAGCAAAAAAAGCCAGTATCGCAATAGATGCTAAAATTACAACAGCATCTGATTTATATCGTGCCCTCAAAAAATCTGTAACCGTTACAGCATCTATTTTTCTTGCTATAATTGCGAATTTTTTGCCCAGTACACCAAGTGTTAAAAATGCAGTTGGAACTTGAATCATTGCTAAGAATACCCATCCAAGACCTCTTGTAAAAGCTACTCCCGGACCTCCAACAAAACTGCTGGCACTGGCAAAAGTTGCAATTATAGTCATTGCCAGCACAAATCCTCCCATTGAACGTCCGCCAATAAAGTATTCTTCAATAAATCCACCTTTTGCTCCTTGAGCAATCTTGCTTGTATAAACAGCAATGCCCAGCATAACCACAAGGTATATAATCATAGGAACTAAAATCATACTATTTCCCATAAAGGTTTCCTCCTTACAATTTATCCTTGTTTTTTGCAATTAAATATCAGCTTTAATTGGCTTTATTAAGCTTTCTCTTCTTCGTTTAAATCAATTTCTACAAAGAATTTTTTTACCATGACAAGCACCGCAGTAGAAATCACAAGCCAGCCTAAAATACAACTAAAGAAAAACCAGCTTGGCAATCCCATAATGTAAGTAAAATTGCCTGGATCTCCTCCGCTTAGTCCGTAACCGAAAGCATACCACCAAATGAAAAATATAGCATATAAACATAATGTCAATAATGCTTCTTTATTTAGCTGACGATTTTTTTCCTTTTCGGACATTTTCATAAGATTACCTCC
The DNA here is from genome assembly GCA_964553505.1 of uncultured Eubacteriales bacterium. Classification (GTDB taxonomy): domain Bacteria; phylum Bacillota; class Clostridia; order Peptostreptococcales; family JAAYPU01; genus JAENZQ01. The sequence continues at coordinate 11,389 of CAZKKX010000001.1, forward strand.
TTTTTAAATTAAGTGTTTAGCGTAAAAAGTTTCCTATCCCCCTTCCCGTAATGCATATTGACTATAGATAAGTCATTACCTAAATCACCTATATACAAAGTTCCTCAGAAATAAATCAGGCTTTTTCTGAAGATATGTCTGCATTTTTTCAACAACTTCTTGTTTTGTTTATTTCTCATTAAGATAAAGCATGGCTGTCAAGGCATATATTTTTGTTGTTTCAACAAGCTCATCAATCTCAACAAATTCATCGGCTTGATGCGGTATCAGTCTGTCTCCGGCACCGGTAGTGATAACCGGAATACCTCTTAGAGAATGTAAAAAAGTACCGTCGGTAGCACCGGGAACACCATTATAAACAGGCTCTTTTCCTGTTACTCCCGTATAGGCCTCTGCCATTGCTTGTACAACTGGCTCTTCAGGTGATGTTTCTGTCCAAGGTCTTTCTTCTATAACTTCCATTTCTGCTTTAAATTCTTTATCTTCACGACCCAATTTATCCAATATATCTTGAATCTGTTGTTTCAAAGTCTCATGATTCTGTCCCGGAACCGTTCTTATGTCCAGAGTAGTGTAACATTCTTTAGGGATTACATTAATCTGTGCCTCCCCTTTGGAAGGAGCCATAAGAATCGTAGGCGTTATACTGGGATACCCCAAGTAGTGATGTTTCCCAAGGCGATCTTTTTCGGACATTTCCAGTTTTTCAAGTTCACATATTATCTTTGCCATACGCCAGTTTGGGTTAATCCCTGAAAGAGGCATCGCTCCATGAGCCATTTTACCAAAGGTCCGTATAATAATTCTCATTGCACCTTTCTGATTGATACATAGCTGATTTTCTTCGGGTTCACAAATAACTGCAGCGTCCACATTATCTGCCCAGCCGTTTTTGATAAATGATTTAATACCAATCATCATGCCTTCTTCGTCTACCGGAATGCATAATACTATTCTACCCTTAAACTCTGCTTTTGATTCTAAAATTGATTTAACTGCAAAAATTGCCGCCGCAACATTCCCCTTAGTATCACAGGCTCCTCTTGCATAGATCTTTCCATTTTCAATAGTTGCTTCAAAGGGGTCATAATGCCATTCATCTAAATCCCCTGCTGTAACCACATCTGTATGCCCTTCAAACAAAAGGGTTTTCCCCTTTTCTTTACCTTCTATTATTCCAATTACATTAGGTCTTTTAGGTGCTGCTTCATCAATATGTACTTCTATACCTAATTTCTTCAAATAATCTGCAATAAAATATGCTGCCTTTTCTTCGGTGTGTCCCTCTTTATCAGGATCATAAACACTTTTTATCCTTAAAATTTTTTGAGTAAAGTCCACCAGTTCTTTTTCATTTACATGTTCAATCACATTATTATATTTCATTTTTAATCTCCTACACCTTAAATCTTCAATTAGCATTAACTAAACTAAACAAGGATTTCTCCTTAGCAGATCCATTGGTTAAAACTTCATTTATAGGCGTGTTATTATTTAATAATTTCTGCTTATATTTTCTATTCCTCGAAAAGAATTGCTTTAACCTTTAAGTTTCAATGTTTCGAAACTTTTGAAATATCTTCTTTTTCATAAATAAACCACCTCCAAAAATATTGTGTTTTTCAAACCTTTTATGTTTCGCATTGCAAAACAATGTTTTGGATTTTAATTTGAATTTATTATACCATGTTTTACAGTTATGTAAAATAATTCTTTCAAGCTATATTTCCAAAAAATTTAGTTATTAAAAATTATATAGCCTTTTTATGTTCTATTTTACTATTTTGCGTTTTTTGCTTTATAATTATAATATGATTCGAATGATTATTTTTCTATAATTAATATGAAGGTGATAATATGGAAAGTTATAATTATAAAAATGTGTTGGAATCCATTAACGATGCTGTTATCATAATCAATAAAAGTAAAAAAATAATATTTTTAAATGCCTCTGCAAAAAAACTGATAAAAGCGGCGTCCCGAAATGTCAACGATTTATATATCGAAAATGTTCTGCCAGGATCAAAAATTCCTGCTGTGCTAAAAAGTGGTCGGTCAGAAATACATAATAAAATGGCATTGGATAAAATAACGGTTATTGCAAATCATATGCCAATTTTTAATAATTCCGGACAAATAAACGGTGTGGCTTCTGTCTTTCGAGATATAACTGAAACCGACGAACTGAGTGAAGAAATTACTAAGCTAAAAGAAGTTCAGGCCATGCTTGAATCCATAATAGAATCTACCCAAGACGCCATTTCGGTCGCTAATGAAAAAGGCATCAATATTATGGTCAATCATGCCTATACACTGCTTTCCGGCCTGAAAAAAGAAGAAATCATAGGGAAAAGTGTCACCGTAGATATCTCCGAGGGAGAAAGTATTCATTTAAAAGTTTTAAAAACAAAAAAACCGGTTAAAAACGCCAGGTTAAAATTAGCGCCTTTTAATAAGGATATTATTGTTAATGCCGCTCCCATTATTGTTAATAACCGTCTTAGGGGCAGCGTTGCCGTTATACATGATGTAACTGAGATACAAAGACTTACACAAGAATTAAATGCAGCAAAAGAAATGATTCGAAAAATTACCGGTAAGTATACCTTTAAAGATATTATCGGACAAGACAGTCAGATGAAGCTTGCCAAAGAAAAAGCAAAGAAAGCGGCAGTAACTCCGGCAACTGTTTTGCTGATTGGAGAAAGCGGAACAGGAAAAGAGTTGTTTGCTCATGCCATACACAATGAAAGTAATAAGAAATATAAAAAATTGGTTCGAATCAATTGTGCCGCTATTCCCGAAGCGCTTTTAGAAAGTGAATTATTTGGATATGAAGAAGGGGCTTTTACAGGAGCTAAAAAAGGCGGAAGACTCGGACTATTTGAACAAGCAAATGGCGGTACGATATTTTTAGATGAAATCGGTAAAATGAGCCTAAATACCCAAGCAAAGCTCTTACGAGTTTTGCAGGAAAAAGAAATTATTAAAGTAGGAGGCGGAGATGCCGTAAAAATTGATGTAAGAGTCATTGCGGCAACCAACGAGGATCTTGAAGAACAAGTGCAGACCGGGCTCTTTAGAGAAGATTTATACTACAGACTAAATGTTATTCCTATCTTTATACCACCCTTAAAATACCGGAAAAAGGATATTCCTCTGCTGTCAAAAAACATAATACAGAAGTTTAATATCGAATACGGAAGATTTGTAAAGGATTTGTCAAGTGAAGCTATAAACATTATGTCCAATATGGAATGGAAAGGAAATATTCGAGAATTGGAAAACTTCATCGGTCGTGCCATGATTGAGATGACTATTGATGAAGATATTATTGAAAAAAAACATTTGCCCATTGAAAAATCAAAAATTACCGCACAGTCGGACACCGAATTGTATACACCGGAAGAAACAAGTGAAACAAAGAAATTAGAAGACATACTAAATGATATAGAAAAGAAATATATCGCAGACACTTTGAAAAAAAATAATTATAATAAAACAAAAACTGCCCGACAATTAGGTTTATCTATAAGAAACCTTTATTATAAAATTGAAAAATATCATTTAGACAAAAATTAAGACTCTCAAATTTTACAACCATGCAATATTTTTCATGGCTGTAAAATGTTTTGCAAAATATTGCATGCATTTTTTTGCATGATTGCTTTTTTTCTTATCTTTTCTTTAAGAATTGGTTGAAACCTCAAGGAATTGGGGTTTCTTTTTTTATGGCACATCTCTTGCTAATTATAAATATAGAACATCTCTATATAAAGGAGCCTTATTCATGAAAAAAGCTTATAAAATACTTGTAATTAACCCTGGTTCTACCTCAACGAAAATCGCTGTTTTTTCAAATACAGAGTGTATTATGGAAAATACTATTAGACATAATACTGATGAGTTAGCCCAATATAATTTAATTTCAGACCAGTTTTCTTTTAGGAAGAAACTTATAGAGCAGTTTTTGGAATCTAATAATATTTCTTTGTCCTCCTTCGATGCAGTTGTAGGAAGAGGCGGTTTACTCAAACCCTTGCCGGGGGGAACTTATTGCATAAATGAAAAAATGGTCCATGATCTGACCATCGGCGTTCAGGGACAGCACGCTTCAAATCTCGGCGGCATTATTGCAAAAAAAATTGGCGATGAAATTCACAAGCCGGCTTACATCGTAGATCCGGTAGTTGTAGATGAAATGGATGAAATAGCTCGGATAACCGGTATCCCTGAAATTAAAAGAAGTAGCATTTTTCATGCCTTAAATCAAAAAGCAGTTGCAAGAAGTGTTTCAAAACAATTATCAAAAAAGTATGACGATCTTAATTTAATTGTTGCTCACTTGGGTGGAGGAATTTCAATAGGTGCCCATAAGAAAGGTCGCGTTATAGATGTTAATAATGCGTTGGAAGGTGATGGTCCTTTTACTCCTGAAAGAGCCGGGGAGATTCCTGGTGAAAAGCTAATCAAAATGTTCGTTTATGGAAACTATTCCATAAACGACATGATGAAAAAACTTGTAGGCGATAGTGGCTTGGTAGCACACCTGGGAACAAATAATGCAATAGAAGTCGGAAATATGATTGACAGCGGCAATAAAGATGCTGCTCTCATTTATAAATCAATGGCTTATCAAGTTGCCAAGGAAATAGGGAGTTGCGCTGCAGTCCTAAAAGGTTCTGTGGATGCCATTATTATCACTGGCGGAATGGCTAATGATTCACGTTTTACTGAGTGGATAGAAGAATATATATCCTTTATCGGTAAAATTTTTGTCATCCCTGGAGAAAATGAAATGTTAGCACTGGCAGAAGGTACTCTCAGAATTTTACGAGGAGAAGAAGATGTAAAAGAATACGCATAGATTTAGCAAAAGGAGGTTTATTTATGGCAAAGGGAAAAATTGTTTTTGAAGAAGAACGTTGCAAAGGCTGCGAATTATGTATCTCCGTATGCCCAGCAGCTATTCTGAGCTTAAAGGAAGATGTAATAAATTCAAAAGGTTTTCATCCGGCATATGTAGTTAATGAAGAAAAGTGTACAGGTTGCAGTAATTGTGCTGCCATTTGCCCGGACGTAGTTATTACAGTTCATCGAATTGACAAATGAATAGCTGCTCCGGACTTCTCTGAACTATTACGGACTACAATCTATAATCCATAATCTATAAAATAAGGGAGTGATTTATTTGAAAAAAACTTTAATGAAAGGGAATGAAGCCTTTGCTGCTGCTGCAATAAAAGGCGGTTGTAAATACTTTTTTGGTTATCCCATTACTCCGCAAAATGAACTTCCTGAATATATGTCACGAGAACTGCCCAAAGCAGGAGGTTGCTTTTTACAAGCAGAAAGCGAAATCGCCGCCATCAATATGGTGTACGGCGCGGCGTGTGCCGGCGCCAGAGTTTTGACATCTTCATCTTCGCCTGGTATTGCTTTGAAGCAGGAAGGAATTTCATTTCTTGCTTCTGCTGAATTACCCTGTGTTATTATAAATGTATCCAGAGCAGGTCCCGGAATCGGAGGAATTCAGCCTGGTCAAGCCGACTATTATCAAAGCACCCGCGGAGGCGGTAACGGTGATTATCAGGTTATCGTATATGCCCCGGCTTCTGTACAAGAAGCAGTTGAACTAACAACGGATGCTTTTGAAACAGCAGATTATTACAGAAATCCTGTTATGATTCTGGGGGATGGAATGATAGGTCAAATGATGGAACCTGTAGAACTGAGAGAGCCAAAAAAAAGAAACTTATCTCCTAAAAAGTGGGCATTAACCGGCACTAAAGGACTACGTTCCAATAATACAATCAAATCTTTGGCTCTGGAGCCGGATGACCTGGAAAAAGTAAACTTAAAACTGAAAGAAAAATACGATATGATTCGAAAAAATGAAGTTAGGTATGAATCTTTTAACCTTGAAGATGCGGAAATCGTTTTCGTGGCTTATGGAACAGTTTCCAGAATAGTCAAAGCCGTTATTGAAGAGCTGTCCTTGCAGAATATCAAAGCAGGTCTAATAAGACCTATTACATTATGGCCTTTTCCATATGAAGCTTTTGAAAGTCTTAGCACTAAAACGAAATGTGTTATGAGCATAGAAATGAGTCTTGGACAAATGGTAGATGACGTAAGAATAGCAGTAAACGGTAGCGTCCCTGTAGACTTTTACGGGCGTTCCGGCGGAAATATTCCTTCTCCTGAAACAATTATTCAAAAAGCAAAAAAAATTTTAGGAGGTGCAGAATGATGGCTGTTATTTTTAAAAAAAGCAAAGGATTAACAGATACGGAGCAGCATTACTGCCCGGGTTGTACTCATGGAATTACCCACAGATTGGCTGCAGAAGCCTTGGAAGAATTAGGAGTATTGGACAGAGCCATAGGTGTTTCTCCTGTTGGTTGCAGTATCCTGGCACATAAATACTTTGCCATTGATATGTGCGAGGCAGCTCATGGTCGCGCACCTGCTGTTGCAACGGGCATCAAAAGAGTTCAGTCGAATAGTGTTACCTTTACTTATCAGGGTGACGGTGATTTAGCTTCTATCGGTACTGCTGAAATCGTACATGCAGCGCATAGAGCAGAAAAAATCACAACAATTTTTATAAATAATGCTATTTACGGTATGACAGGCGGTCAAATGGCGCCTACAACCTTGGCTGGCCAGATTGCTACTACCGCTCCAAATGGAAGAGATCCAAATCATTGTGGTTTCCCTTTAAGAGTATCGGAAATGCTTGCTACCATAGATGGTGCTGTTTTTGTGGAACGCGTTTCCGTAGACAATCCTGCTAATATACGAAAAGCAAAAAAAGCCATTAAAAAGGCTTTTGAAGTTCAATTATCAGGACTTGGGTTTTCATTTGTTGAAGTATTATCCACTTGTCCCACCAACTGGGGTATGGACCCTGTTGATTCTTTGGAATGGCTGAGAGAAAATATGATTCCTTATTATCCATTAGGAAATTTTAAATCCCCAAAGGAGGTCAAATAGAATGACAACTCACAAATATATTATTTCAGGTTTTGGAGGACAGGGCGTTATGTCAATGGGGATGATGCTGGCCTATGCCGGAATGCTTGAAGACAAAGAAGTTACATGGCTTCCGTCTTATGGTCCTGAAATGCGCGGCGGAACTGCAAATTGCAGTGTTGTCATTTCTGATAAACCTGTTAGTTCACCGGTTGTAACAAAAGCGACATCTGTCATTACAATGAATTTGCCCTCCCTTATAAAGTTTCAGGATAATTTAAAAGAAGGCGGAAATTTATTTATCAACAGTTCCCTAATCGACGAAAAAGCTTCGAGAAAAGATGTTCATGCGTATTACATCACGGCCAATGATATGGCTTTAGTGCTGGGAAACGATAAAACATCAAACATGATCATGTTAGGTGCCGTTCTTTCTAAAACCGCAACAGTAAGTCTTAAATCTGTTGAAAAAGTCTTAGAAAAACTGTTTAAAAATAAGCAGAACCTGATTCCCCTAAATATTAAGGCATTAAATCTGGGATATGAAACACAAATGGTTCTTTAGCTTAAAAGAAGCAAAACATAACAAGGTAAAAAGAATATCATTTACCTTGTTATGTTTAGGGAAATATATGGTTCAAATATTATATGTTTTTTCTTTTATTAACACTAATTGTGTCAATACTTTATTTATTGGCGTTTGAATTTGCTCTTTTTCCGCTTCTCTGACAATAGCCCCATTGATCATTTCAATCTCTGTTTTGCGATGATTCATTACATCCTGAAGCATAGACGATCGATTGGCTGCCGTAGCCTTGCAAACTTCTTTAGTATGCTCTACCGCATCCTCCGTTGACAATTTGATTCTTTTTGAATCGGCAACCTTTACAGCTTCTTTCACGGCTTCTTCTAAAATCCACTTTGTTTCGGGAAATTCAGTTAACTGTCCGTTATTCAATCCTGTAATAGCTGTTAGTGCATTTATTCCAACATTCACTAATAATTTATCCCATATCAATCCCATGATATTGTCGGAAACTATCGCTTCTATTCCAGCTTTCTCTAATATTTTTATAACCAATTGTATTCTTTGAGTTTTTGAACCGTCTAATTCACCTATTATGGTTTTTCCCTTTCCTGCATGTTTAATTTTTCCCGGACCCATCAGTGTGGAACCATGAGCTGTTGTTCCTGCAATAATATTTGCATATTCTATAACCCGTTGAATTTTCTCGATATTCCCTAATCCGTTTTGAAGAGTTAAAATGATTGTATCTTTTCCTATCAGGGCTTTGTTCTGAGAAATTGCAACATCTGTAATTGTCGATTTGACAAAAACCAACACCAGTTGAACATTTCCCACTTCTTTGGAATCTGCCGTCGCTTTGATGTTTTTGATAGCTCGGTTACCACTAAGTCCCTCAATCCAAAGACCATCCTTGTTAATTGCATCAACGTGCTCTTTAAATACATCAATGAGCCACACTTCATTACCTGCTTCCGCAAGTAGCCCGCCGTACAAGCTGCCCATTGCTCCTGCTCCTAAAACAGCAATTTTCATCTTGTTCTCCTCCAGTATAATTCCCTTCTCCTTTGTTAATATAATCTTTTCAGTTCCTCTTCTTTAATACCGCCAAACACATGTTTTTCCTCAGGAAATTTTTCTTTTCGGATGTCCTCTTTAAATGCTTCTAAGCCTTTAATAATTTCAGGCGCCAAATTAAGATATTGTTTTACAAACTTAGGTGTAAATTTTTCAAACAATCCAAACATATCATGGAAAACCAATACCTGTCCATCACAATACCGACCGCCGCCAATGCCGATAGTGGGAATTGATACTTTAGTAGTAATAAGTTTTCCAAGTTGCTCCGGGATAGCTTCAAGTATCAAACTGGTCGCTCCTGCTTCCTGCAATAGCAATGCATCTTTTAGAACCGTCTCGGCTGCTTCTTCTCCTTTTCCTTGCACTTTAAAGCCTCCAAGCTTGGATACGGTTTGTGGCGTAAGACCAATATGTCCCATTACAGGGATGCCTGCATCAACAATTGCTTTAACCGTATCGGCCATTTCTTTTCCACCTTCAAGCTTAATGATATCACAACCGCCTTCCTTCATTAGACGATTTGCATTGGAAACGGCTTGTTCTTTGGATACATTATATGAACCAAACGGCATATCTCCTACAATCATAGGATTAGGAGCTCCTTTTACTACCGGTCGAATATGATGTATCATATCCTCCATTGTACACGGAACGGTAGAATCATTTCCTAAAACCGTCATAGAAAGAGAATCACCAACCAGAATAATTTCTATTCCCGCTTTATCTACCATGAAGGCTGTGGGATAATCATAAGCAGTTGTCATGCTTATTTTTATACCCTGATCTTTCATTTCCTGTAACTTTTGTGTCGTTATTTTTGCCATTATATTTTCCTCCTTGTATATAATTAATTATGGCTGTAACCAAATTCTTTTGATAGGCTTGCGGCTGTTGTCCTAATCAGGTTTCCGTAACCAATATTTTTTTCGCCTTCGTCATATCGGTATTTCGGAACAGCAATACTGATTGCTGCGATAACTTCACCATAGTAATTAAATACCGGCGCAGCTATGCATTTAAGCCCTTCCACATACTCCTCATCGTCCAGACAGTAGCCCTTTTCTCGTATCCTTACAAACTGTTTGAACAATAATTTCTTATCTGATACGGTTTTGTTCGTATGTTTAACAAATTCTACATTTTCCAACATTTTAAGTGCTTTATCTTCCGGCATGAAAGCAAGCATCGCTTTCCCAAGTCCGGTACAATAAGCAGGAAGCCTTTTTCCTATATTCAAATCTACCTTTATGGTTGCAGGACTTTCGATTTTATCAATATAGATAATATCTCTATCATACATTACGGCAATATTTACCGTTTCATTAGTAATCCTTGCAACCTGTTCCAAATAAGGCTGTGCCAGACGTCTTAATCCCAGCCTCTCTATCACATTGTTTCCCATCTCAAACAATTTAAAGCTATTGGAATATTTATTATTAGATATATTCTGAACCACATATTTTTTTTCTTTTAATGTACTTATAATCCGATGGACTGTACTTTTATCCATTTTTAACGCTTCGCTGATTTCTGTGATTCCCAATTCCCGTCTTTTATCTAAAAGCTCTAAAATATCAAAAGCCTTCACAATTGATTTAACGGTATTTGTTCTCTCATTCATAATATATATTCTCCTGATATTATTTTTTATAACTTAAGCCTTGTGGCTCCTTTTAAATAAACAAACCAATAAGCAACTGCAACGAAAAAACCCCCTCCTATGATATTTCCTAATGTAACAGGTATAAGATTATTTATTATAAAGGTCTGCCAATTCAACCCTGCTAAAGTCTCGGCAGATAAATCTGCTGTTTCTACCAATGCCGGATACGCTTTTGCCATTATTCCCGCCGGAATATAATACATGTTTGCAACACTATGCTCAAACCCTGATGTAACAAAAAGCAATATCGGAAAAAACATACCTAATATTTTACCTGTTACATCTTTTGCGCTATAAGCTATCCAAACTCCTAGACACACAAGCCAATTACACATTATTCCAAGGAAAACTGCAGGCATAAAAGAAAGGCTTGTTTTATATGCTGCTATCTTAATGGTCACTGCACCTAACATATTATCACCGCTGCTGAGCAGCCCTGATTGAACCATCATAAAAGCAATCAATAACGAACCGATAAAATTTCCTGCATATACAAAGAACCAATTAGAAAGCATGCTTCTTAGTTTTACCCTTTTTTCCAACACGCTTATAATAATTAAGGAATTTCCGGTAAATAGCTCTCCTCCGGCTATCAGAACTAACATCAACCCTGCACCAAATATAGAACCAGCTAATACTTTTCCTAATCCATAAGTATCACTCCTTGCAAACAGATTAAAGGCTGCCATATTAGAAGCTTCGGCTGCAAACGCAACAAAAGCACCTGCCAGTATACCTAATATCAATTGGTCTCTAAGAGAGATCCTTACTTTTTTTATACCTGTTTCTACAACGCTTTTTGTTATCTCTTCCGGTGTTAAAAAATTAGATTCCATTGTTTTCCTCTCTTCGGTATATCAACCCTTAAAGCTTATGTTTAAGTATTTTTTCTAACTGCATCCAATACGTGTCTTAGGAGTACAGTACTGGTCACAGTGCCAACACCCCTCGGCACAGGTGTAATAGCGGATACTATTTCCTTTACTTCATCAAAATTGACATCTCCACACATTTCAGAATCAAGATAATTGATACCTACATCGATAATTACTGATTTGCTGTTAAAGTATTCTTTTCCAAATATTTTTGCTTTTCCTGCCCCTGTAATGACAATATCTGCCGTCGAAGCTTCTTTCGACAAATCGACTGTTTTCGAATGACATATCTCAACTGTAGCATTTTCTTCAAGAAACATCATTGCAAGGGGTTTTCCTAAAACCAAGCTTCTATTAATAATAACTATTTTTGCACCTTTCCTTTGAATGTTGTAATACCTCAGTATTTCGATTACGGCTTCAGGTGTACAAGGTAAAAAACCGTCTTGTGATCCTTCAAATACTTTTTGTAGATTAACAGGATTCATGCAGTCTATATCCTTTTTCGGGTCTATCAAAGCCTGTATGATATCCACATCTAATTGTTCCGGAAGCGGTCTAAATATTAGTATTCCGTGAATCTCATTATCCTCATTAACCATTTTCACAAGATTCGTAAAATCTTTCATGGAAATATCCTTTTTAGCTTCATAAACAACCGGCTTAATTCCTATAAGCTCACAGTTTTTTATAATAGATTGTTCATATGCAATATCATCTTCCCTGCTACCAACACGAATAATCGCCATTGTAGGAAATATTCCTCTGTTTTGGAATTCCTCAACATCCATTTTCATTTTTGTTTTCATTTTTTCTACAACGGGTTTTCCGTAAAGAATTTGGGGCATTTTATGTCCTCCTTAATGATTGTTCAATTTTATCGTAAATCTGATCGGCTTTTTCTAATCCTGTTTTTTCGATTTCGCTCAACTGTGTTAAAACTTTTCCCTTAAGCTTTTCATCCTTCATTATGGCCGTATTGATTAAGACATTTAGCTTTGCTCCCTGAAGGGCCGCCTTACATAAAATAACTCCGGCACCTACATCGCTTATAGCTATTCGTGTGCCTTTTAAGGCATATGCCTCATGTAAATCAATAGCCTCTTTGCATACTTCTGCAATTCTGAGAGGTACTAATGTAGCGTCCACCAAAGCTTTTTGCAAGGCAATCTCTTTATCCGCTTTTTCTTCTTCTGTCTCCGACGGAAGAGAATAAGCCTTCGATAAAGGATAAAAAGCATCCGCATCCTTCTCTACCAACTGGTTCAATGTTTGTATAATATCGGTAGACTTTTCTATAAGACTTTTTATATCTTTTTCAACAGATTTGTACTTCTTTTTCCCAAGAGTTAAGTTCCCTACCATACTACCCAGTGCCATCCCCAAAGATCCGGCATAAGCACTGGCTCCTCCTCCTCCGGGAACAGGTTTTTCAGAAGCAAGTAATTCAACAAATTCCTTACATGTTTTATCCAACATTATGATACTCCTTTGTAGAGATTAGAAATTATTAATTCTAAACTAAAATAGTCCTGTTATAAGACCTTTGTTATCTACATCTATTTTTTCCGCTGCAGGAATTTTAGGAAGCCCGGGCATTGTCATTATATCTCCTGTTAATGCCACTATAAATCCTGCGCCTGCGGAAACCTTTACATTTCTTATGGTAATTCTAAAATCCTTTGGCCTTCCCAGTTTTTTGGGATCATCCGATAACGAATATTGGGTTTTTGCCATACAAATAGGAAGTCTTGTATATCTCAACCTCTCAAGCTCTTCTATCTGTTTAATACTTTGACCTATATAATCGACACCTTTTGCCCCATAAATCTTAGTAGCAATCTTTTCTATTTTTTCTTTTATTCCTACATCATCCGAATAAGCAAAGCTGAAATTATTATCTCCATTTTCGATGAGGTTCAATACTTCTTTTGCCAACGCTTTGCCGCCTTCTCCGCCTTTCTCCCAGACTTCGGAAAGTGCTACATTAACACCTAATGCTTTACACTTCTTCTCAATAAATTCCAATTCCTTTTCCGTATCCGAAGGGAATTTGTTTATTGCCACAACTGCCGGAATCCCAAAATTTTTCGTAACATTTTCAACATGTTTAATAAGATTTGGTATACCACCTTCAAGGGACTCAACATCTTCTTTATTTAACTCAGTTTTAGGACAACCGCCATGATGCTTTAATGCCCGAACAGTTGCTACTATTACTACTGCATTCGGCTTTAAACCGCTTAAACGACACTTAATATCTACAAATTTTTCAGCGCCCAAATCTGCTCCAAAACCTGCTTCTGTAACCACATAATCGCCCAACTTTAAGGCCATTTTTGTAGCCATAACACTATTACAACCATGTGCTATATTTGCAAATGGTCCACCATGAATAAATGTAGGCGTATGTTCTAATGTTTGTACAAGATTAGGCTTTAACGCATCTTTCAATAATGCGGCTGCCGCACCCTGTGCGTTTATATCTCCTGCTGTCACCGGCTCCCCTTCTCTGGAATAAGCAATCACCATTTTAGCCAATCTATCCTTCAAATCATCCAAATTATTGGAAAGACATAATACCGCCATAACTTCAGAAGCAACTGTAATATCAAAACCATCCTCTCTTGGCGTTCCGTTGGCTTTTCCACCAAGACCGTTGACTATGAACCTTAGCTGCCGATCATTCATATCTATTGCTCTTTTCCACATGATTCTTCTCACATCAACGTTCAGAGAATTTCCCTGATGTATATGATTATCCAACATTGCGGCAATAAGATTATTTGCCGCACCTATGGCATGTAGATCTCCGGTAAAATGTAAATTAATATCTTCCATAGGAACAACTTGTGAGTAACCGCCTCCTGCCGCACCTCCCTTAATACCAAAAACAGGGCCAAGGGAAGGTTCTCTTAATGCAATAATTGCTTTTTTGTCAAGTCTGCTTAGTGCATCTCCAAGACCTACGGTCGTAGTAGTTTTCCCCTCTCCTGCGGGAGTCGGATTAATAGCGGTAACCAATATCAGCTTCCCGTCTTTAACATCGTCTATTTCTGATAATAAATTATAATCAATTTTTGCTTTATACTTTCCATAATTTTCTATAAAGTCTTCTTTGATATTAATTTTGTTCGCAACATGATTAATTAACTCTTTTTTTGATTCCTGAGCAATCTCAATATCTGTTTTGAATTTCATAAGCTCCTCCTGATTTCGTATTGTAAAACTATGTTTTGCATATTAAAAATCTTATCAACTTTTTGACTATTTGTCAACTTAATCAGTCTTTATTGTATTGTTCCTTTTTTAAAAAATTATTCAACAAATAAGAGCAAATCATCTTAAAAATGAGATGCCCGAAAATGAACATCTCATGTTTACAATCAATTTATGGTTTTTTATCCTGACATGGAATTCCAACCTGACAAAGACCGCAGCCCAGAATATAATCTCTTTTATCGATATCAAGCGGCAAGTATTTTTTTGCAAATAGCTCTTCATAATCTGCACAAATATCCTTATCATGTCCCTCTAATGAAATGGCATTGAAAGGACAACGTTTGATGCAAGCTTGACAGCTTCCGTTCTTATAATACAGGCACCACTCATTATGGGACGTATAAGACCTTTCGGTTGGTGTAAGCGGTGCTTCAATGATCAAAGATGTAATTCGTATAGCTTTACCCTTTTCTGTAATAAGACCGTCGGAAAGTCCGAAAGTCCCCAACCCAGCCAAATGAGCGACATGACGATGGGACCATCTGGAAGCAATCCCCTGTTTTTCTGATCTTACAGTACTGAATTCCGGCTGCAGATCAATAGATACACTCCGTACGCCCATATCTTCCAACTTTTTAACCAGTTTGACGCTGAATTCTTCCATCAGCGGTTCCCATTCTCCTCTTGTTACAATCCATTCTCTTGACGGGCATTTTGTTTCTTTAAGCTGCTTTTGTTTTGTGACATCTGTTTGTGGAAACACCATAGAAACAACCTTTAATTTTTGTACTGAAACATTTTCAGAGTACTTTAATCTAAAGGCCTCCTCCGGATTCCAATGAAATTCTCCTATATGTTCTTTTAAGAAATCAAAATATGGGTCATCTCCGGCTGCTATGCCAATAAGAGGTTTTTCCCACATTTTTTCATCCGACCTTCCTAATGTTTTAAAATTATTCTTTTCCAATGAATCATAAACATCATAAATAATTTGCTCTATATCCTGATTGGTTTTATACATCAAATTAATCCTCCTTATACCATTCTACTGTTAAAGAATTACGATCTATAATACTAATACTCTATCCTTTTATAAACTACAATAACAGGAAGTCTATCAATTCATTTTCTTTATGCTCATCCGTTAAATTGATTGGTCACTTACAATTATAGGTAAACATTATTCTTATCTTTATTTTATTATTATTAATATAATTTTTAAAGAAAAATTATATTAATTCTTTTATTTATCTATATATTGCGAAGTAACTTTTTGCCATTTTACCTCACCCTTAAATCCTAATCAATTTTTTTTCATTAATCTCTTATTTATTTTATCGTATATATATTTCATACATATACAAATAACAAAGCCAAGCTTCATATTGAAACTTGGCTTTGTTTTGGTACCCCATATGCGGCTCGAACGCATGACACCCTGATTAAGAGTCAGGTGCTCTTCCAGCTGAGCTAATGGGGCTTGTTTTCAGCCTAATAAGTATTATAACAATGATGCCTTATTTTTTCAATAATAAATTTTTGTAAAAAATCATGTGTTGTGTTTTTATTCCTTATTTGTAAGTCATGTTATTATACCATCATCCATTTTTCTCTCATAATCATTTGGATGATAAAGAGCTCTCCCTTTATTTTCAGGGGAATATCCTTTGATATCTTTTCAATACAGCAGGTATACTTAACCGGTACTTTGAGATAATTGCTCAGTTCCGTAGCAAGGCAATCACCCTTCATAATATCTTCTACTGATGTATTTTGCAACATATGTGTATTATTTATTAAACCGGTTACTTTTACTCCCATTTCTGTTTCAATGCTTTGAAGGTAAACCAGTGTTTTTTTTAAGGTATCGGTTTCCGGTCTGTTGGCATTCACAACAAAAAACAAGTCATAGGCATCTTTGGTAAAAAATTTCTTATACCGTGCCAGCGCTCTTGTTCCTACGGCATCACCTCCAACATCCAAAATAACCTGCCGATCCGGATTTTGTAATGGTGCATTTATGTTGGCCGAAAGAGACGGCAGCTCTGCTGTAATATCCTTTCCAAAACTGTTACTTATTAATTCTATTCCGTGGGATTTTAGCAAATTCTTCTTTTCCCTGGTTCGAAAATATGGATTTACGATATCTAAATCGATAATCGAAACTTTATCGCTTTCTTCACTAAGTTTTAAAGCATAATTAACAGCAAATTCTGTCTTCCCGCTTCCGTAATGTCCTACAATAATTCTTATTCTTTTATCCATATATTAACTCCTCTAAAAAAAATTTTTCTAAAAATACAAAATACATTTATATTTTAACTTAAAATAGAAACAATAATCAATAAGGAGGGATAAAGTATGCGAAACAACCAAAATGAGAGTCAAAACAGAAATCAACAAAACAACAGAAATTCAAATGAAAATTCTGGTAACAATTCGAGAAATACCAGAAATAATCAGATGAATAACTCTAAAAATGAATCTCAAAATAACAGATCCCAAAGAAACAACTGCCAAGATGAATTAGACTTCTAAAGTAAAACTTTTAAGGCAGGGCAGAGAAATAGTCTTATAAAAAGGCTATTTCTCTTTTATCCCCTCCTGTTCCTTATTGACCTCTCTTCCATAATCCCTTATAGTTATAGATGTATGTAAATCACAGATATACGATATGGTAAGAGGTGAATTCATGAGAATCAGAAAAGATATCTTTGAAAATGAAGAAAATCAAATTGTCTTAACAGCTAAAATATCAGATGCTTTGGCACATCCCCTTCGAATAAAAATTTTAAAATTCATTCTAATAAGTAATTCGCAAAGAACACCTGTCCATAATAAAGATCTGGTGGAATTTTTTGATTATTCTCAATCAACAATTTCTCAACATGTGAAGAAATTGATACTTGCAGATATTCTGCATGTTAAAAGGAAAGATAATTTTTCCGAATATTATGTAAATATCGGCATTATGGGTAAATATATGGATATGTTAAAAAAATTGGAGTTATAGAGACAGGCTAATTTTTGACCTCCGATAAATCTATTATCACACTCATAAATTATTTGCGTATATTAATAATGAAAATAGTTTTATTAAAATATTGGAGGGTTATTTAATGGATAATTACCAAAATACACCAAAAGCACCGATTACACAACCTATTGAAAAAGCTCCCGAAGTTGGCGGAATTTATGATATGATGCCGCAAATGCCAATGTACGGCATGCAGCCGATGTGCTGTATCCCGGTATATTGTATGCCTATGACCGGCATGCAACCTATGTTATCGCCTTCAATGATGGAACCAAATATACCGTATCAACCGCCAATGTATGGTGGCGCTCAGGATCCTAACATGTATGGCACCCCAGGAATGTACGGTGCACCAGGAATGCCGGGCATGTATTAAATATTAATACTCAAGCTGGGAATAAAGAGCAGAATTAAAATTTCTGCTCTTTTTATATTCTTACATTATAATGTTTATAGATTTATGAATCTCTCTTCATTTGTTCCATTACTTGAGATAAAATATTTTCTTTTTCATAATTAGAAAGACGAATATTCTGATCTGTAATAACAGTATCTAACACTTGAATAACCTTAGGCAAAAGTTGTTGTTTAATAGCATTGGTGTTTTTTTCAACCTTTTTTTGGTCTCTTCTTTTTTCTGAAGTCGAACTAAAATTGGCGTATTCTATGTTCTCATTTTGTGATAAGTTTTTGTTTGGCTGTGCCATATTTTTGCTCCGCCTTCCTAATATTTTCAACACTTCTTTTGAATTTCAAATCTATTCTAATATACTTTTGTATAGTATTTTGCATAAATCAGTTGTCGACTCCTGAGTATTATGCTACATTCTTACTTTATTTTTTAACATTTTCATTATATTTATTATTTTTTTTATATTTTTCTACAAAAATTTTTGAAATGTTTTGTAGATTTACCTCAATTCATATTTCATTTATTTGTTTTCAATAATAAAAAAATGTGTAAATACTTAACACCTCTGTGTTAACATTTACACTTTCTAAAAAATAAATGACATGATATAAGTTTAACTCACTTATGCTATGCTTCAGAAATATCTATTATGTAATTTATAATTAAAATAATTTTTCTTACATTAAAAGAGAGCTATCTTTCTTTTCTCCCCTCATTATATCTCATATCTCTTTTATTCCATGTGCAATGGCTTTTACTTTTAACGTCCCTGTCTCCGGCGAAAGTTCAACAGTCCTCCCATAATTTAAACCTGTATCTTCTGCAATGATTCTAATGTTTAAATTTTTAAGCACTTGTTTTGCTGCTATTACATTACGCTTACCTATATTAAAGGCTTCATTTCCTTCCTGCAAAGCGAACATTTGTGCACCTCCCGCCAGCTTCGCAACTAATCGTCCTTTTTCCGCACCTGCTTTTTCCATTCGTTTTATTAACTCTAAGGTTGCCGTATCTGCAAATTTAGCTAAATTGCTTTTATCTTTAACCTCCGTGCTGAGAGGCAACATCACATGTGCGAGACCTGCAACTTTAGTCTTACTGTCATATAAACATATTCCCACACATGATCCAAGGGCATATGTAACTAAAACATCCGGTGGATAAGCGATGTTTAAATCAGAAATACCTATGATGATGGTTTTGCTCATAATTCTACTCCTAAAATTTTCAAAATTTTATGAAGAGAATCTATTTCCGGGATTAAAATCAAATAACTATTAACATTTTCTCCATCACCACCAATAAACTCTTCTTCAATGAATAAAACCTTTTCTCCAATTTTGCCAAATTGTATCGCCGGAACACTCAAAATAGCTCCTGCCATATCTATTGCAATACCAGGAACAGAAATGCCTATTTCAAAATTTGTAAGACTTGAAATGGCATTTACATAAGATCCCGCCATAATATTTCCTATTTCTTTCAGTGCAGATAAATCCATTTCTTCAAAATCACTAAAGCTTTCTAATTCTCTTCCCATCAGTTGATTCACAGCCAAATGAGCAAATTCCTGCTTAAGAATAAACATCATCATGCCTTCTATATCTTTAGATAAGGTGAAAAGAATACCAACAACCTGATTCTCCGGTCCCCCAAGAATGTTAGCAATTTCCTGTATTCCTATTATTTTTACCTGCGGGACAGACATAGCAACTTTTTTTGATAACATCATGGAAAGTGTTGTCGCAGCATTTCCTGCTCCAATATTTCCTATTTCTTTTAAAACATCGATTTGGAGGTCGTTTAAATTATCATAATTTTCAGTCATATTCTCTCCTTCTCAACTTTCTAAATTTAATTTATATTTTACCATTAGTTACCTTTCATTTCAAATAAATATATGCCTTGAAAAAATGCGCTAATATATTTATCAATTTATTTCTTGCGTTTATTTTGTCCCATATCAAGAAAATATGGCTATGTTAATCTTCATATCCATTTTAGCTGATTTTTCTTCATATAGCCAAAAATAGAGGGTCGTTTTTTGGCTTCATATAATTGTTTTTTACAAATTTATTTTGTTTCTTACGATGCCTCGTTGTATTAATAATAAAATATAGATTTAGTAACGATACGTAATTATTTTAATAACATCAATATAAATACATGCATATAAAATTATTTTATGATTATGATGCATTACTTAGTATTTTTTACTACTTTATTTTTTGTAAAATGCTTTTTTAAATTCAACTCCGTAACGATAATACCGGCTAACATAAATAAACATCCTATATATCCTTTCAGAGAGAGGATTTCATTCAGGAATAAGAGACCAAATATTGCTGCAAAGACTGGTTCTAAAGAAAAAATCAATCCAACATGTGTTGGTGATGTATATTGTTGAGCAATTGACTGAATAATAAAGGCCGCTGCCGTGCAAAATATGCTCAGAAAAATGACAAAGATTTGTGTTTGAAGAGTTGACGGCAACTTAGGTGTTTCAAAAATACAGGTAAACATAGTACTGAAAAGTGCCACAAATCCAAGTTGTAGTACACCAAGGGTAATAGAATCTACTTCTTTGGTTGCCTTCCCCATAAAAATCAAGTGAAATGCACATGATACGGCACAAAGAAAAGAAAAAACATCTCCGGAATTAATTATAAGCCTCTCATTAATAGTCAGTAATGATATTCCGATCAATGCAAACCCAACCCCTGCAACTGCCTTTCTTTCCGGTTTAAGCTTGAAAATAACTGCTGAAAAAATCGGAACTAGAACAACCGCGAGGCTTGTAATAAATGCTGCATTTGTTGTTGTCGTATAAACCACTGAAAAAGTAAAACAAACATACGCTGAAAACAACAACATTGCAAGAAGAAACGCATTTTTTATTGTCTTTAAGTTACTCTCCCTAATTTTCTTATAAAAAACCAAACCGGATAATAAGAATGCCATTGTAAATCTTAATGCTATTAAGTTAAATTCCTGTACATTCTCTAATGCAACTTTTGTAAAATAATAAGATACACCCCAAGAAAGGGTAACAAAAATCAACATTAAATCCCCTTGTAGTTGCTTATTCACTTTTATATTCTCCTAAGTCATCTTTTTTTGATTTTTACTACTCATATGTATAATTAATATATTAATACTTATTAAAACAGGAATAATAATCAAAATGCTCCTTATGCTGAAATTGACAGAAATATATGTACCCATGATGGGAGAAATCATCCATCCCAAACTGCTTACAAATCCTTGAACCCCAAACAAAGCACCTCTTTGATTGGGGTGTGTATGAAGCGCAGCCATAGACGTTATAATCGGTTCGATTCCTCCAATGAAGAAAAACATTAAGCCATACAAAGCTAAAAATAGATATAGTGAATCAATAAAGACCAGTGTAGCTGAAATCACAATACTGATAATCAACAGCTTTCTAATTAATATATATTTATCTGTTTTATCTCCAAGCTGGGAAATAGTAATACCTGCAACAGCTGTAGCCAAGCCGGTAATTCCGCTTATAATACCGGTAATACTGGCCGCCCCTACTATCGTACCTAACTTTTCTTGAACATAAAGAGGCACAAATGGCACAAAAATAGTTCTAATAATCCTGGTAACAAACAAAGCTACAAGAAAATAAATAATAATAAGTGAAACAACGGACTTAAATTCTGGGCCATATCCTTTCTTCTCGTTCACTTTTCCGTATGTTGTCTTGTCTTCTTTCAAAAAAAACAATACAAGTAAAAAACCAAGGAACATAAGAACAGCACCGATTATAAAGCTAAAGCGGATTCCAAATATTTCTGCTAAAATGCCTCCTAAAAAAGGACCTATCGAAAATCCTATAAAATTCGAAGAAGACATAAATCCCAGCGATTTTGACAGCTTATTCTCAGGTGTGTTTGCAGCTACAAAAGCATTAGATGCCGTCATAGTTCCTGTAAATAGTCCTTGTGCTCCTCTCAGTACAACAAGCTGCCAAACCTCTGAAGCAAACCCCATTCCGCCAATAATAAAGGACGCTGCGAACATAGCTCTAAGTATCATAAGTTTTCTACCGTACCTGTCTGCTACAAAACCCCAGACCGGTGAAGCAATGGCCATGGTCACAGCAGGTGCCATGCTTAATATCCCTGTATATATTTTAATACTGTAATCGTCTGTCACACCCATGTCCTGAATATAAAAAGACATAAAAGGTATCCCCAGACCAAAGCTTGATAAGGAAATTACCTGTGTAACCCAAAGTATATATAAATTAAATTTCCATCGTTCCATATCTGCTACTTAAAATATTTCTAAATTTTTCCTCCATATATAATATTATCGTTTCATCTAAGAATTTATAATCCATTAATCAATATATCCTATTATATAAAAAGAAGCCTAAAGCGGCTTCCTAAAATTAATAAATTATGATATCACACAATCAATTATGTAATATTAAACAAATTAATAATGGTATTGAAATCCCCGCGAATATCCTATAATAATAAATAGTAAAATAATGCCCAGTATGGCAATATCAATAATATTCATTGTGTCCTCCTATTTTTTAATAATATCCAATATCTATTGCCTTTAATTTTTAAACATTTCATAAAGACATTTGGAAGTCCACTAAAATCATTGTATCATATAATAAAAACTTGTCCAATTACCGTGATATTTTTACTCCCTATATATACTACGTGTCAAGTTGTCGCAGGAAAAATATATTCTATATATTATATCTTTAACGCTATAACCTTCTTGCTGTTACTTATGATAGGGTTCATTTTTTATAATTTTAAAGCTCCGATAAATTTGTTCCATTAAAATAATTCTCATAAGCTGGTGTGGAAAAGTCATCTGAGAAAAAGAAAGAATAAAATCTGATCTTTTTAGAATTTCTTCTGATAATCCCAAAGACCCGCCTATAATGAAAGCAATATTGCTTTTACCTTGTATACCTAAAACCTCTAACTTTTTGGCCAATTTTTCTGAAGAAAGCTGTTTCCCCGTGATTTCCAAAGCAATAACATACATATCTTCTTTTATGCATTTCAAAAGATTTTTCCCTTCTGCCTTTTTGACCATATCCTTTTCTGCTTCTGATAGATTTTCCGGTGCTTTTTCTTCTTTTACCTCATAAATTGACAGATTGCAGTAATTATTTAACCTATTAATATATTCTTTAACACCATTCGACAAAAAACCCTTTTTTAATTTTCCAACACAATAAATAGATATATGCATAATCTTTTCCTTCACTATTTTATCTTTTAAGTAACTGGCTATTATTAAAAAACTTAGCAGGAAAAAACCCTGCTAAGTTTTTGAACGCATATTATATATCTATAGCCGCACTCAGTGTAATACTTACTTCTTGACTTCTTTTATCTCTTACGATCATTATATTTATAGTATCCCCGGGTCTGTATTGATATAGTTTACTGACTAATTGAGACATATTTGTAATTTCTTTCCCATCTATACTGGTAATAATATCTCCTTCTTTAAGACCAGCTTTTGCAGCAGCGGAATCTGTGAATATTTGATAGATATATACACCTTCCTCTACTCCGAGATCTACATCGAAGGTTTGCAGATATTGTTCAACATCAACACCTCTTATACCAATAACTGCTTTGCTAAATTCCCCTTTTTCTTTAAATTCATTGACAATCGGCTGAGCTATATTAATTGGAATTGCAAAGCCTAATCCTTCTCCGGACTGTATTTTAGCAGTATTGATTCCTATTACCTGCCCCTTTTGATTTAATAATGGGCCCCCACTATTTCCCGGGTTAATGGATGCATCTGTCTGAATAAGTCCCTCAATGGATTCATAATTACTAATGGGTATGGTCCTATTTAATCCGCTTATGATTCCGGCTGTTACTGTCCTTTCAAACTGGAATCCTAACGGGTTGCCAATGGCAACAGCATATTGACCAACTTTGAGGTTATCAGAATCAGCAAGTTCTGCTGAATTTAGATTTTGTGCATCAATTTTAATTATTGCAAGATCAATGACAGAATCATTCCAGAGGAGTTCTCCCGCAAGCTCTCGACCGTCATGAAGAAGTACTGTAATATCAGTCATATCTCCATTATTTACAACATGCGAGTTCGTTAAAATATAGCCATTTTTGTCAACAATAACACCTGTTCCGACTCCTTCGCCTCTTCTTTTCCCAAAAAAATCAGAATATACAATCTCTGTGGATATTCCAACAACTGAAGGCATAACTTTTTCTGCAACTGCTGCAGCTGCGTCTAATGGAACATTGTTTGTCTGTATAAGTATATTATTTGGAGTCTGCTCCTCTATATCCTCTACTTCTAAAAGAGGCAGAACAAAATACGATAGCGCTCCGCCAATCAAACCAAAAACCAGCGATAAGATGATAAGCGTAACTATAGAAATACTTCTATTATTCTTTCTTTTACTGTTTTCCATGATCATTTTATCATAGTTATTAACTTTGTCTTCGTTAAGAAGATGCTTTATTGCATCTTGATCGTTATTATCAAAATGATCCATAGTAACACCTCTCTTTTTTTGTTATGCTGTAAACCTTACTAATCTGCTCCCGAAGAGCCGTATGTAAAAGTACGTCTTTTCCAATATAAAAACGCTCTTCTTCAAGAATGTTTTTTATTGTCTGGTACGCCATTTCCGGAAAATTATTTTCACGACTCAAATGGGCAAGCAGTATTTGTCTTTCTTTATTATCTTTTTTTAATAAATTGATAATCGTTTTTCCTGCATCTATATTTGATAAATGCCCTTTACTGCTTAAGATACGCTGCTTAAGATACCAAGGGTACCGACCCATCTTAAGCATTTCGATATCATGATTAGCTTCTAATACTAGAAAATCAGCATTTGATATTTCACTAAATACACCTGTTGTCATCTTTCCAATGTCTGTAGCAATACTGACTTGACGGTCATCCTTATAAAAGGAAAACCCTACCGGATCTGCCGCATCGTGAGGAATAGTATAAGTTTTTATAATAAAATCATTTAGCTCAAAGTATTCTCCTGTAGTAAAAACTTTTCTATTATGTTTTTCAATTCGACCAATTCCCCCTTTCATCATCTCCCATGTTTTAGCATTTGCATAAATAGGAATATCATTCTTTCGGGAGATGATTCCTGCACCCTTCACATGGTCAATGTGCTCATGTGTAATTAATAGCGCTGTTATTTCCCGGGCATCCACTCCAATATTGGCAAGCCCTTGCATAATTCTTTTTCCGGAAATACCGGCATCTAAAAGTATTTTTGTTTCGTTGGACGCAAGATAATAGCAGTTCCCACTGCTTCCGCTTGCAATTGAACAAAATAGTAAATCCATGCTGTCCTCCATTTTCCAAAGCCTATTATATTATAAAAACAAATTTAAAACAATTGTGTGATTTATTACAAAACAATAAAAATGCACTATCTCAATGCATTTTTATCAGCAAACATTTAATATTCAAAACAATCATTAATCTTCATATGCATTAATGTATTTTTTTTCGTCATTATTATAAGTTATTTTCCAAGCAGGAAGAGCTGTATCTAAAGTTGTGTTCTCCATATTGAACATCGAATTATCCTCTAACCAGTATACTAAGTCGATACCTGTGATAACCGTTTCTTCATTCAGATTTTCTTTCTTTATGGCAAACTTCATTAATGCTGTTGTAGCAGGAATAGTTTTCTTTTTGTTTTCTCCGGGTTTTATTGGATAATACCACTCCCGTTCAAAATTTACGATTTTGCCATTATTTATTAAAATGCTCATATAGCATTCTTCTAATAAAATATCTTTATAATAATTTTTATAAACAATTGAGTATCCGTCTACTTCCTTCTTTATGCTATCCAAATGAACATTATTATTCATCAAATTGTTTCGATCTAAAAATTTTTTAGTTAATTTAACCGCTTCATCCTCCGACAGATTTCTATTTAGCTTGAACTCTTTTTCATTCATTGCTTTATCTATATTTTCAATCGAATAATCAAAGTATTCCACCTCAAGTACAGGCATTTTTTTCAAATTTTGAGGAATCTTTGTATAAACATATATGTTCCTCTTATTAAGAAAATTTATGGTTTCCTCTATCACTTCTGAATGAACTTCTTGGTTACCTCTTTTTTCTATAATTACAAAAAAAGCAAGTGTTATGTTAGTCAAAATAAGAGCCGCTATTAAAATAGTCTTTGCTTTCGTCCAGTCCATAGGTCATCTCCTATCTTAATGCTTTCCAGTCTATCGGATTTCCTGATCGTGCATCAAAGAAAAATTCATATTTATCTGTAGTAAAAATCCATACGGGAATCAACTGTATCTCTTCTTCGTAATGCCTTCTTTCATAAGATAAATACCCAACATCAACCCTATATATAAGCCCGACAACTTCATTAAATATTTCTAATTTTGATTTTTCTCCAAAGTCATAACCTTCTTTTATATAGGCTTCTTTTATATATTCATAACTATTGTTTAATATGTTGACCGTAGACATGACGTTACTCTCATAGTCCTGATTACTGTTGGTCATAAACTGAAGAGTATCTTTCTGATCTAAAAGATATCTTTTATAATAAGTTATCTGATTACCTATTACTTCTACTTCCAATGCGCTGTTATTCCCTTGATAAGAAACCGGATATCCATTTATGCGGTATTGAAAAATAAATCTATACCCTGTTTTATTATTCTTTTCAACAACAATGGAATCCTTTAAGTATGGATAAATATTTGTACCGTTTAATGTTTTCCAATTACCATGATTTTTTATAAACTCTATCGCACTGGAGAGAGACTTTAAATAATCATTTGAGCTGTTATTCATATCATTTATTTCTTGCTTGTATTCTAAAAACCCTCTGCTGTCTACAATAAACATTTTTTGCCCATATCCATACATATAAATAACCGTACCGTTTGTTTCAACTATTTTCCTGACAAAATCAAAACTCTCACCGAAAAAAGTTTCTGCTATGGCATTTATTTTACCTGTTTCATAATAATGAATTTCCTGTTCTCCCGATATCTCTTGAACGCTATTTTTTAAAGAATGAGGCATTAGGTTATTGTTCTCAACACCAAAAAAAGTATTAATAGGATTATATATATCATAAACATTTCGTTTCTCTATTGTAGAAATTGGCTCTAAAACATCCTTATATTCCTTTTCACATATAATTTGATAATATTTTTTATTTTTATCATCATATATAAAAAAGCTTTCAGGACTTACTTCAGAATATGCAGCAGAAGAAAAAATCTCAATGATTTCATTTGTCTGATTTTTATTGGCATTAATTATTTCTGCCATAGCATTGTACGGTATATTAGAACCAAAATCAAATTTTACTGATTCATAGTTAAGGACTTCATTCCATTGGGACGGAAGTATTTCTTCAACGTAAATCTCTTGTTGTGATGCCTCACGATATGCCGATATAAAATTTTGCCATACACTGTTAAAACCGGTATATAATACTGTATACTTGCCTCCTCCAAAATTAATACGAATTCGGAATGGTTCTAAAAAATCAGCAGTTGTATTAACGACTGCTTCTTCATTTTTTTCTTCAATATTCACAGCATTTAAAGAAAAATTATCTTTCTTGAACATGCTGTCTTCCCATATAAAATATAATAGTAGTATCGTGATACAAAACAATACTACTATTGATAAAGTTTTCATTTTCTCTTTTTCGGAAAATATCTTCATGTTTTTCGCCCCTAATTTCCAAATATGCTTTTAATCAGACTCTCGAGGGCTTGAATCCCGTTATTTTTTTGATTATTAAATATTTCTGACTTCGGTCTGTCCTCAGGCCTTTCGCTTTTATCTTTTATTTCAAATTTTTTTAAAATAGTATAATTGGCAGAATTACTACTGTTTCCGGTCTCTTCAATTAAGATCTGATATTTACCAGGAATCAGTTTTTCCAATTGAAGCGTATAAAAACTAAATTCACCGGTTGTATTTACTTCCACCGGTCCGTATAGAATAACGTTATCAGATAATTCTTTTTCTTCTGTGCTTTCTGAGACAGTTATTGCCCCAGAAGAAAGCACAGTATGTATTTCTATATGATTTGTATCAACAATAGCATTGTCCGCATATAAAGTAAACCTAAAAGATTTTTCATTCTGGACCTTAACAGATATCAACAATATATCTGAATAAATAACATTTTCAGTCGGGCTGATTACTTCCAGTACATCAATTTTTTGGGTTTTTAAAGTATCATTTGCAAATCCAACAAGGGTTGTTGAAGCAATCATTACAACAATTATTAATATATATGTAATAGACCTTCTCATAATCTTTTCCTCCTATCCCAGGCAGCTTAATTGAATTATATATAAGTTATATTACAAACTAATTACAGACGTTTTAAAATATATTTACATTAACAGGATATTTTTTAATATCATTTCTTATATAATACAGTAACACTTTTCTCTTATATTCATAATATATAATAAACTGTAAAAGTATACTATGCAAAATGGAGGGAAAGTTATGAGTACTGAAAAACAAGGACTTCTTGGCGGATTAGGCGGTGACGATACATCATTACTATTTTTTTTCTTGTTGCTTGTTGTTCTTTTCTGTAACGTTGATTTTTTCGACAAAATCGGTGGAATTGGCAATGCAATAGGAGATGGCGACACAAGTTTGTTGTTCTTCTTCTTATTATTGGTCGTTCTTTTCTGCAATTGCGGCTTTTAAAAAAAAGTTGTAATAAAAACATATTCAGAGTTTTAAGGGGCAGCCAGATGCTCCAAAACACTGGAAGTCCCTTAAAAAATCTTCTTTTGAAAAAATTTTAACCATCATTCCTTTTTATATGTTTTTACATTAATTTTTTTGTTATAATCAACTATATCGATCTTATTACAAAGATACAAAAGGACTGAAGGTGGGAAAATGAATGTTGTAAAAATACATACCGATGGTGCCTGCTCAGGAAACCAGAACAAAGATAATGTTGGAGGCTGGGGTGCGCTTTTAGAATATGGTCCTCATTTAAAAGAAATTTATGGTGGAGAAATAAACACAACAAACAATCGTATGGAAATGAAAGCTTTGTTAAAAGCTATGGAAGCCTTAAAAAAAGATGATCTGAACATATATGTCTTTTCTGATAGTTCATACCTTATGAATTGTTTCAGAGAAAAATGGTACGAAAAATGGTTGAAGAATAACTGGACAACCTCTAATAAAACTCCTGTGGAAAATCAAGATTTATGGGAGCAACTCATAACGCATATAGAAAAACACCGTATCAACTTTTTCAGAATAAAAGGACATCTTAATCTGGACCATCCTAACACTGATATAAATAAATGGTATCAAAAATTTGTTAGTTGGAACGGAAATTTTTTCAACAAATCCGAGTTTGTTGAAATAGTTAAAATGAATCATCGTGCAGATGAATTAGCAAACAAAGGAATCTGTGAAAATAAGAAAATTTAATCTTAATTTATAAAATTTTCATCTTTTAATATTTCTATTTTATTATTGCTTCCTATAACAACTCTTCCATTTGATAGCAACCCTGCCCAAACAATATCTTTTGTCAATTTTGTCTCTTCAATGGAAGAATTCTTAACAAAATACAGGGATCTGTCGCCATATAAAATTGTTTTACTTTTACTGGACTCTATTCCTTTAATGCTTCCGGTAACTGATTCTGACAATATGATTTCATTATCTTTTCCCAACAGGATAATATTTGTCTTGCCTATTTCTGAAGAACATATAACGAGACCTTTCTTAAAAAAACTGTATTCTGCCCTATCAGCTACTATCCGTTTTTCCCATACGGTTTCCTTCTTTTTATTCATCTTTATAATTCTTTTATCGCCAACACATATTAATTCACCATTTTCAACAAGAAATACTGCTGGAAAAATTTCATTTTCAAAAATTTTCCCACTTTCAACTTGACCGTGAATATCTGCAAATAATATATTAGATTTGATGCCTTTTTCATATGTAATTATTGATATTGCAACCGTATTTTCCAATGAATCTATTGAATAATCAACTATGCTGCCATCTTTAATTCCTTTTATGCTTCCTGTTTCCATGCCATTTTCATCAAAAAAAATCAAATTTTCTGTTCCATCTTTTTCTCTGACATGAAAACCTATATACCCCCCTCTACTATCTTGCTTAATACTTAGAATCTCTTGAGGAAAATATATTTCATTACAAATATCACCAGACAATTCAGCAATATAGGTTTTTTGTTTTTTTATATCTGTTACAAAAATCATATTTCCCACTTTATTAAGCATTGTTTCTGAAAAATCTCCAGAAAAAGTATGGCGGTTAGTCTCATTTTCCATATGAATCGTCAATTCATTATTTTCTAAAATAATAATATTGTTATTAATTAATGTATGTTTATAATCTGTTTTCTTCGTATTTATCGTCTTTTGAACTTCATAAGAATTTCCTTTGGAAAAATCTAAAACATAAAAGATTAATGTGCCTATTAATATAATAAATACGAAAAAAGATAAAAAAAATCTTTTTTTTGCTTTTTTCTTTCTCCTCTTCATGCCCAATCCGACCCTTTTCCTTATATTATTTCAACCAAAACCATGGCAATATCATCTTTTATATGTCCCGATGTAAAATCTTTAATTTCTCTAAATATATTCGAAATAATATCTTCCCCAGATAGATGATTTTTAGTTTTTAATAATTTGTAAATTCGTTCAAACCCGAAGAATTGTGTTTTTTCATTATGTGCTTCAATAATACCATCGGTATAAAAAAATACTTTATCTCCTTTTTCTAATTTTACAGTAATGCTTTTATGTTTAAAGTTTTCAATAATCGAACAAATAGGAAATCCATTTATATCTATTTCCTCAAGATTACCGTTATTTCGCATAATTACCGGGTAGCAATTGTGTCCGGCATTCACAAATGTTATTTCACGTGTCTTTTTATTATAAACACCGTATAGAACAGTAAAATATGTTTCGGTGTCAATTTTTAACTCCTTATAATTTCTAACCAGATCATCGATGGTTTCTTCTACTTTTATTTTATTACTCTTTTTATTTCTCATTACTTGCCTTAAAAACATTGTAAACATCGAAGCACTGACACCATGTCCGGATACATCTGCAATATAAATACCAATATGATCCTCGTCGATTTCAATAATATCGAATATATCGCCGCCTAAAAATTCACTCGGTTCATATTTTGCCGATACTTTCATACATCCACCGTATAATGCATTCTCGGGAATTATTTTGTTTTGCAATTGTTTTGCAAAGTTTAAATCTGTTTTCATTTTTGAATATTGTTCATATATTTTTCCTTCCATTTCTTTCTGTTCTGTAATATCTCTGAAGACTTCAACAGAATACACCTGATTTGTTTTTTCATTAAGTACCGGTGAGCTAACTACAGAATAAATACTTGGCCCCAGCTTCTCTTCTTTGCTATAAGATTTAAAGGATTCTAAGCTTTTTTTTGTTATACAATCCAAACATTTTTGAGTCTTGTTAATCGCTTCATAGCATTTTTTTCCTACTAAATCTCCGAATATTTCTCGCATAATTTTATTCATAAAAACAACGTTGCCATTTTTATCTATAACACGAACCATATCCTGCATGTTTTCTAAAATATGTGTCATAAAATAACACGAACTGATTTCATCTTTTAATAATGGATCCATATTATTCTCCTTCTCGCAGAGTAATTTGGCTTTTATGTATAATATTATATATTAAGTTCAAGGGTCTTTTCAATGTATAACTTAGTTCTGATTAATTTGAATAATAAAACAGCATCAATTTGTTTTGATAATGCTGTTGAAAATTTTAAGGAATGTTTCACGTGAAACATTCCTTAAAATATTTATTTTTATCCTTTTTCTTTTGATGTAATAATATCTATCAATCTCTCCAGTTCTTCCATGCTATAATATTCTATCTCTATCTTCCCTTTTTTTCTTCCTTGAGTGATACTAATTTTTGTCCCCAAAATTCTTTGTAAGTCTTTTTCGATACCGGTTATTTCCGGATCTTGATTTTTGGGGTTTCCACTCTTCCTTTTATTCTTCTTTTTATTTTGAACAGCCGCTTCAATTTGTCTTACCGAAAAACCCTTTGCAATAATCTCTTTCGCTAAAGCGTTCTGTGCTTTCTTGTCTTCAATATTAATTAAAGCTCGTGCATGTCCGCTGGATATTTTATTGTCTAATATCATCTCTTGAATACTATCAGAAAGCTTAAGCAATCTTAATGCATTCGAGATGTAAGGCCGGCTTTTCCCCACATTATTGGACACATCTTCCTGTGTCATGCCATATGTTTGGATCATATATTCAAAAGCTTTAGCCTCTTCGATGGCATTTAAATCTTCTCTTTGTAAATTCTCTATTATAGATACCAACATATGGTGCTTTCCGTCAATATCTTTAATGATGCAAGGAATCTCTTTGAGCTTTACTTTTCTGGCAGCACGCCATCTTCTTTCTCCTGCAATTATTTCATAACCCGTATTCGTAGGTTTAACCAAAATAGGTTGAATAATACCGTGTTTTTTTATTGATTCAGATAATTCATCTATTTTTTCGGATTTAAAAATTTTCCTTGGTTGATTTTGATTAGGGTAGATTTTATTTATATCGATAAACATAATATCTTTATCACTGGTTTCATTGATTCTAATATCTGTAAATAATGCTTCAAGTCCTTTACCCAATGCTTTTCCTCTGTTTCCCGCCATTACTGATTCTCTCCTTCAAGTTCTAAAAATTCATCAGCAAAATCCAGATAAGCTTCCGCACCTTTTGATTTTGGGTCATATTCAACAATAGGAAGTCCATAACTGGGGGCCTCCGCAAGTCTTATATTTCTTGGAATAATAGTTGTATAGACTTTTTCTTTGAAATATCTTTTAACTTCATCAACGACCTGAATAGCCAGATTTGTTCTTCCGTCAAACATACTGAGGATTACTCCCTGTATTTCAAGATTCGGGTTTAGGTTTCTTTTAACTAAATCCACTGTGCTCATCAGTTGGCTCACGCCCTCCAATGCATAAAATTCACATTGAATAGGTATAAGAACACTGTCTACTGCTGTAAGTGAATTAATCGTCAATAAACCTAAAGAAGGAGGACAATCAATAAAAGTATAATCATAATTGAGCTTTATAGAATCAATCACCTTTTTAAGTCTTTTTTCTCTTGCTTCCATTTCTACTAACTCAATTTCTGCACCTGCTAACTTAACACTTGAAGGTAATATATCCAGATTATTTATACAAGTTGAAAGAACAGCTTCACTGGGGTGAAGAGTATCATTAATTAACACTTCATAAACAGATAAATCAAGGTTCTTTTTATCAATACCTATCCCACTTGTTGTATTTCCTTGGGGGTCTATGTCAATTATAAGTACTTTTTTTCCTTTCGAAGCCAAACAAGCCCCTAAATTTATGTTCGTGGTTGTTTTTCCTACACCGCCTTTTTGATTAAAAATTGCAATAGCTTTACCCAAACTTAACACCTCTTTTGCTATATTATATAGGTATATACATATATTATAAAACATTATTTGGGTTTTTGCTCGTTTTTTTTAATGTTTCACGTGAAACATCTCTTATGCTAAGGAAGATTCCTCATTTTTTGATTCATTTTTTGGTATTTTTATTAATATCTCCATATAATGCCCATTGTCATTTTGAATATATTCCGCATTTTTTTCTACTTCTTTAATTGAGTTAAAAGCCTTTTTTAATGTATTGATATAAATATTATAATGTATACATTTTTTTATAGAAGACCTTTTTTGTTGATTGTTTATATTTTCTATTATGGATTCCACTAATAGCTCCGTATCATATACATTTAGTTTTTTATCGATTATAACATTTGTCACATTCTTTATGTCAACACTCTCCGGAAGTTTTAATAAAGCACGTGCATGCCTTTCTGTAAACCCTTTGTCTACAAGTTGCCTTTGGATTGTTTTGGGTAAATTGAGAATTCGAATTTTGTTTGAAATGGTAGATTGATTCTTCCCTACTTTATCTGCTATTTCTTTCTGGGTTAATTTATACTCATCCATTAAATTTTTATAAGCTGCTGCTTCTTCTATAAAATTTAAGTTCTCTCTTTGTATATTTTCTACTAATGACCATATAGCCATATCCTTCTCATCTATATCTTTTAGAATTACCGGAACTTTTTTCAAACCTGCAATTTTAGCTGCTCTTAATCTTCTTTCCCCTGCAATAAGGCAATATGTCGATTCAGTTAACTTCTTTGCAATTATTGGCTGCATTACACCCATTTTTTTAATTGAATTTGCTAAATCTAACATTTCATTTTCGCTAAAATCTCTTCTCGGTTGATCTGGGTTCGGTAAAATTCTTTCTATGGATATATTCTGTATTTCATTCTTTTTTGAATTAAAAAACATTTTAACACCCCCGAATGCTTAATAATTCTATTTTCATTAAATGAATCCTTTAGTTTTCGTGCAACAAAAAACCCCTTAAAGCGTCATTTTAAGGGGTTTTTTAAGGGCATTCCTGCTTTTCTCGGATATTTTTGGGGTGTATGCTTAATTTTGTGTATATATATTATTTGGTGTTCTAAAGGGTAATCTGCAATACTGGAAGTGTACGATTGCTTTTCTATAACACCACCAAGAATCTCAATAGCATTATAACTTTCCACAATTTCTTGCTCAATATTCCTACTTTTATAAGCTGCAAAATATCCATTAATCTTAACAAAAGGCAGGCAATATTCACTTAAAACACTAAGTTTTGCAACTGCTCTGGATAAGCATAAATCGTACTTTTCTCTATGGTCTTTATCTTTTCCAAGGTCCTCTGCTCTTCCGTGATACATTTTTACATTATTAATATTTAATTTTTTAGTAACTTTAGATAAAAATTGAATTCTTTTATTTAAAGAATCTAATAGAAAGAATCGCTTGTCTTCAAAAATAATACTTAAAGGAATACCGGGGAACCCTGCACCGGTACCAATATCGATAATATTATTTGAATCTTTCATTCTTGAAAAAGAAGCGCACATAACAGAATCTATAAAATGCTTTATTATAAATTCTTTTTCATCTGTAATTGATGTTAGATTAATATTCTTATTCTCTTCTAAAACCATATTTTGATAAAAAGATAGTTTTTCAATTTGTTGGGGTGTAACTAAAATATTTAATGTTTTCAGAGCGCTCCTGAGTAAGTTCATATGTTCCGAATTCATCTTTTTGGTTTCCTTCTTTCTTTTTCAAGATGTATTAATAACACATTAATATCAGCAGGAGATACTCCTGAAATTCTTGATGCTTGTCCTACAGATAAAGGTCTGAAGTTTGTTAGCTTCTGTTGTGCTTCTATACGTAAACCTTGTATTTCCGAATATTTTAAATCCGGATCGAGTCTTTTGTTTTCAAGTTTCTTGAATTTCTCAATTTGCTGCATTTGTTTTTCTATATATCCGGAATACTTTATTTGTATCTCTATTTGTTCACTGATTCTATCATCTATAATAGGTCTATCTTTATCTATTTCTAACAAATCACTATATTTAATTTCAGGCCTCTTAAGTAATTCTAAAATTGTTACCTTGTTTTTTACACAACTACTATTATGCTTTTTCAGAAATGGGTTGGCATCTTTAGGCGTTATATATGTTGTTTCAACTCTATTCATTTCCTGTTTTATTATTTCTTTCTTTTTTAAAAATTTATGATATCTGTCGTCACTGATCAAACCTATTTTAAATCCTTTTTCGGTAAGGCGTAAATCAGCATTATCTTGTCTTAATACAAGTCTGTATTCTGCTCTTGATGTCATGATTCTATAAGGCTCATTTGTTCCTTTTGTAACCAAATCATCTATCAATACTCCTATATATGCTTCTGATCGGTCTAATAAAAAAGGAGCTTTTCCATTAATCTTATGCGCAGCGTTTATGCCTGCCATTAATCCCTGTGCCGCGGCTTCTTCATATCCGGAACTGCCGTTGAATTGTCCTGCACAAAATAGATTTTTCATTTTTTTATGCTCCAAAGATAGATTCAAATTTATAGGGTCAATACAATCATATTCTATTGCATAAGCAGGCCTAACAAATTTTACATTTTCTAAGCCTGGAATAGTCCTATAAAATTTTTCCTGAACATCTTCCGGTAAACTGGTAGACATACCCTGAACATAAACTTCATCCGTATTCAACCCTTCAGGCTCTATAAACAATTGATGTCTTTCTTTATCTGCAAAGCGTACCAGTTTGTCTTCAATTGAAGGGCAGTACCTGGGTCCAATTCCTTCAATCTGTCCACCATATAAAGCAGAACGTTTTATATTATCCAATATAACAGTATGGGTTTCTTTATTTGTATAAGTTAGCCAACATGATACACGACTTTTATGAAGATAATTATTCATAAAAGAAAAAGGTATAGTTTCTTTATCTCCGGGCTGTTCCAGCATTTTATCATAATTTAAAGTTTTTCCGTCTACTCTTGCAGGTGTACCGGTTTTAAATCTTCGAAGGGAAATTCCATGTTTTTTAAGATTATCGGAAAGATCATTCGCCGGGGAAAGACCACTGGGACCTCCCTCATAACTCCATTCTCCAATAAAAATCTTTCCTTTTAGAAAGGTTCCCGTTGCAATAATAACAGCCTTGGCTTCATAAATTGCACCTGTTTTAGTAATTACCCCTTTTACGGTTTGATTTTCTACTATTATATCTGTAACTTCTCCTTGTCTTAGATCTAAATTGTTTTGCCTTTCAAGAACTTTCTTCATTTCAATATGGTAAATATGTTTATCGGCTTGCATTCTTAAAGAGTGAACGGCAGGTCCTTTAGCTGTATTAAGCATTCTCGACTGAATAGAAGCTTTGTCAATATTAACGCCCATTTCGCCACCTAACGCATCAATCTCTCTTACCAAATGAGCTTTTCCTGTAGCCCCTACAGACGGATTACATGCCATCAATGCAATAGCTTCCAAATTGATTGAAAAAATTATAGTTTTTAACCCTAACCGTGCAGAAGCCAATGCAGCCTCACAACCTGCATGTCCTGCCCCAACAACGATTACATCATATTTTCCAATATAAAAATTTTCAGCCATATTATCGCCCCTATTGATTATTTGCCAAGACAAAATCTTGCAAAAACTTCGTCTATAATATCTTCTGTGATAGATTCTCCTATTATTTCCCCTAAAGATTCCCAGGCATTTCTTAAATCAATTTCTATAAAATCCAAGGCCTCTTTTCTCTTTAACATACTAACCGCATCAATTATGTAATTTTTAGATTTCTCAAGAAGGTTTTTATGACGAACATTCGTAATAAAAAGATTATTGTCTTGCCTTATCTGTCCTGTATAAACCATATCGGAAATGGTTTTTTCTAATTCCTTTAACCCCTGCCCTTCCTTGATTGAAGTATATATTATTTTTTTATTCACTAATTTTTTTCTAACTTCTTCAATATCACATTTAACCGGCAAATCTGTTTTATTGAAAAGAATAATTGCTTTTTTGTTTTTCAATAATTCCATAATCATAAAATCTTCATGCGTCAATTCTTCTGCTGCATTCAAAATAAAGATGATGACGTCACCTTTATTAAAAGTTTCCTTTGTCTTTTCTACGCCTATCTTCTCCACTTGATCACTGGTTTCTCTAATGCCTGCGGTATCTATAATTATTAAAGGAATACCATTAATATTCAACATTTCTTCTATAATATCCCGTGTAGTCCCCGGTATTTCCGTAACAATAGCTCTGGACTCTTTTAGTAAAGCATTTAATAAAGATGATTTCCCTACATTTGGTTTACCTATTATAACTGTTCGTAGACCTTCCTTTATTA
The DNA here is from genome assembly GCA_964553505.1 of uncultured Eubacteriales bacterium. Lineage (GTDB taxonomy): Bacteria > Bacillota > Clostridia > Peptostreptococcales > JAAYPU01 > JAENZQ01. The sequence goes on from CAZKKX010000001.1 coordinate 49,118, forward strand.
TTTTACCTGTCTCTGAAGAATCAATTAAATAATTAATTCTTTTTAATATATCGTTTATTTGCGATAATAAATCATTATAAGTTATTTCTTCTATATCTTCATCAGGATATTCTATATTTACTGTTATATGTGCAATAATCTGAAGAAGTTTATCTCTAATTTCTTGTATACTAAAAGAAAGGTTCCCTTCCAATTGTTTAAGGGCAATATCAAAACCTTTATCGGTTTTAGACGATATCAAATCAATTACTGCTTCTGCCTGTGATAAATCAATTCTTCCATTAAGAAAAGCTCTTTTCGTAAATTCGCCTTTTTCGGCAAGTCTAACACCATTTTTTAATATTAACTCAAGAATCCTGCGTATTGCAATGATCCCGCCGTGGCAATTTATTTCAACAACATCTTCTTTTGTATAAGTTCGAGGCGCTTTCATATAAGCAACAAGAACTTCATCAATTATACCACCATTTTCGTATATATGACCATATATTAATTTCCTATCGTCTATTTGCGATATTTTATTTTTAGTTTTTGATTTAAATATCCTATTTATTATATCAAAAGAATTTTCTCCACTTATTCTTATTATACCTATACCTGACTCTCCAGGTGCAGTTGCTATGGCTGCAATAGTATCTTCCATAATTTATTCACCTTCCGAAAACCGATAAAATAAACCTGTGAATATTCACAGGTTTTTATAACAGACTTTTCTTTTAATTGTTTTTCAATTCAATGATAACATGTCTGTATGGATCTTCACCTTCACTTCTTGTACTTATTTTACTTTTTTGTTGTAAAGTAGCATGTATTATTCTTCTTTCATATGGGTTCATAGGTTCTAATCGAATGCTTTTACCTGTAGTTTGAACTTTCTGAGCAAGCCTATTTGCAAGAGTTTCTAACGTTTTTTCTCTTTTTTGCCTGTAATTTTCGGCATTTATTATAATTCGAATATACTTTTCTTTGTTTTTATTAACAACCAAGCTTGTAAGATATTGAAGTGAGTCCAGGGTATGTCCTCTTTTTCCTATAATAATACCTGCATCTTTTCCTTCTATATTTATAATTATGTTTCTATCCTTATATACTGTCTGAAGTTTTACATTTATATTCATTTTATCAAAAACATCTTTTAAAAAGTTTTCTGCAATATCTTCAGGTTTTTCATTCAATGTAACTCTAACTTTTGCTAATTTAGAGCCTAATCCAAAAAAACCCTTTGTTGGCTCTTCCAACACATGTACAGTTACTTCTTCTTTTGAAACATTTAAATCATCTATGGCAAGATCAACAGCCTCTTCCACTGTTTTTCCCCACTTTTCAGAATAATCCATATATCATTCCTCCTTGACAGTCTTTTCTCTATTAGTAATATACTGTTGTACCAATTGGAATAATGTACTAATAAACCAATATAACGTTAGCCCTGCAGGAAAAGATCGCCCCCACCAGATAATCATAACAGGAAAAATATATTGCATTGCTTTTAACGAATTGTTTTGTGGCGCAGCACTTTGTGTAATACTAAAAGAGAAGTATGTTGTTATTCCTGCTAATATTGGTAAAATCCAAGGATCAGGTTGACTCAAATCTGAAATCCAAATAAATGAATTATGTACTGCATCAAGAAAATTTGGATCTGAAACAAATTGTTCCGGTGTTCTTAATAAAGTGAATAAACCCCAAATAATAGGGATCTGAATAAGTAAAGGCAAACATCCTCCGGCAGGATTAAATTTTTCTTCTTTATAAAGCTCCATCATTTTTGTATTCATTTTTTCTTTATCATTAGCATATTTCTTTTGTATTTCTTTTATTTTTGGCTGCATCTCTTGCATTCTTTTAGAAGACTTAAGTTGATGTGCTGTCAATGGGTATAAAGCTGCTTTTATTATAATTGTAAACAATATTATTGCAATACCATAATTTCCAACAAACCCATTTAAAAAAAATAAAAGATATCCCAGTGGTTTTGCAATTGCTGCTATCATGTCATAAACCTCCTAATAATCTATTTCAAAGGATCATAGCCTCCGGGATGATAAGGATTACATTTTAATATCCTTTTTATACCCAGAAAAGAGCCTTTTAATATTCCATATTTTTGGATAGCTTGTATCATATATTCTGAACAACTTGGGTAAAACCTGCACGAAGCAGATTTTAAAGGAGAAATAAATTTTTGATATATTTTTATTAATAATATCATAAAACTCTTCAATTTTCTTCACTCTTAAAATAATTTTATTTTTTTAAGCAAATATTCGGTAGTTTTTATTAAATAATTAAAATTTACGTCAATAATATTTTTTCTTGCAATAAATATTAAATCATATCCTTCATCTATTTTGTCTTTATATATATTGTATACTTCTTTCATTCTTCGTCGCGCTTTATTTCTTACTACGCTTTTTCCAATTTTTTTGCTTGCAAGAAAAGCAGTTCTATTATATCCTAAATTGTTTTTTTTATAAAAGATTACAATATATTTTGTAGCAAATGATTTGCCCTTATTATATATTTTTGAGAAATCCTTATTCCTCCTCAGGACATTTTTCTTTAACATTAAACGGGCCTTCCTTCAAAATTAAAAAAATATTAAACAAAAAGACCACTTAATAGCGGTCTTATGCTGTTAATTTTTTTCTTCCTCTTAATCTTCTTCTTTTTAAAATATTTCTACCTGACTTTGTTTTCATTCTTTTTCTAAAGCCATGTTCTTTGCTTCTCTGCCTTTTTTTAGGCTGATATGTCATTTTCATTCCTAACACCTCCCATTATAGCTATATATCTAAATATCAAAAATTCCAAAACGCCGCTTAATAATTATACCTTTGAAATACCAAGCTGTCAAGAATGATTATATTATAAAAGTTCATGATATATTATAAATATTTTAATCCAAAATATTCACTTTTTTTGTAGAACAATATGTTAATATGTTTAAAAGTTATCAACAGTATGTTAATAACTTTTAAGTTAGTTAAAAATTTTTGAATTGTTTTTTGAAAAAATTTTTAGTTTCTGTGGATAACATGCTATAATAATATTACTGCATTTTAATTATTCTTATTTATCCACAATAATCATTTCATTATTTGTATCAATTAAGGGGGCAACTATGAACGATCAGATTAATTTAATATGGGACAAAGCTTTAAAAATCATTAAACCAGAAATCACAGAAATAAGTTTTAATACATGGATGATTCCCATTAAACCAATTTCTATAAATTCAGATAAAGAAAAAATAACCTTATCTATATATAGTGATTTTGCAAAAGGAATAATTGAAACTCGTTATATAAACCTTATCCAAAATGCAATAAAACAAGTATCTGGTAAAGATTATAAAGTATTATGCTTATCATCCGAAGAAAATTTTTCTGATTCTTCTGATCAGGATACTTCTAATAATAATTATAAAGAAAGTGTAACTGATGATCTTTATCTTAATCCAAAATATATTTTTGAAACTTTCGTAATCGGAAGTAGTAATAGATTTGCTCATGCAGCTTCTTTAGCAGTTGCAGAAACACCGGCAAAAGCATATAACCCTTTGTTTATATATGGTGGTGTTGGATTAGGTAAAACTCATCTTATGCATGCTATCGGTCATTACATAATTCAAAATAACCCTCGCGTTAAAGTACTGTATGTATCATCTGAAAAATTTACAAATGAATTAATAAATGCTATAAAAGATGATAAAAATCCTGAATTTAGAAGTAAGTTTAGAAATATTGATGTTCTTCTTATAGACGATATACAATTTATTGCAGGAAAAGAAAGAACACAAGAAGAATTCTTTCATACATTCAATACTTTATATGAAGCAAATAAACAAATTATTTTATCCAGTGATCGACCACCAAAAGAAATTCCTACTTTAGAAGAAAGATTAAGATCCAGATTTGAATGGGGGCTCATTGCAGATATTCAACCTCCTGATTACGAAACACGAGTAGCTATTTTAAGAAAAAAAGCAGAAATTGAAGGTATTAGGGTTACAGAAGAATTAACAGAAGTAATGGAATTTATTGCAGAAAAAATACAATCAAATATTCGTGAACTCGAAGGCGCTCTTATAAGAATTGTTGCTTATGCTTCCTTAACAAATAAAGATATTAACAAAGCATTAGCAAAAGAAGCATTACAGGATATTTTTTCATCACAAAACCGAAAAATTACACCTAAGATTATTAAAGATTGTGTTTCTAAATATTTTAATCTTAAAGTAGTAGATTTAGAATCAAAAAAAAGATCACAGAATATTGCATTTCCAAGACATATTTCAATGTTTCTTTGCAGAGAAATGACAGATTTATCTCTTACGAAGATTGGAGAAACATTTGGTGGAAGAGATCATACAACTGTTCTTCATGCCTGTGAAAAAATATCAAAAGAGAAAAAATTTAATAATAGTTTAAATGAAATAATAAAAAGCATAATAGAAGAAATAAAATCAAATTGATTTTTATTTTTCAACAGGTCTGTTTATTAATTTTCTATATTATAAACAATTATTTTTTTATAAATTAATATTGATTTTACATCTTAAAATATTGTTATCAACAAATTAACAGGACTTATTACTATTACTACTTAAAAACAATATAAAAAATAACGTGAGTGAAGGTGATAAAATGAAAATAACATGCCAACAACAAGATCTTTCAAAAGCTTTAAATACAGTTCAAAAAGCTGTTACAAACAGAACAACAATACCAATATTAAAAGGTATTTATTTAAATGCTGATAATGATGGAATATTACAATTGGCAGCGTCTGATTTAGATCTAAATATAGAAAAAAAAATAAGTGTATCAGTAAATGCTCCCGGTTCAATAGTTGCTTCTGCAAAATTATTCACGGAAATTATAAGAAAATTACCAGAAGGAGTAATAACAATAGAGGTAATTGATAAAAACATTTTAATAAAAAGTTATAATTCCGAATTTACAATTATAGGGCAATCTCCTGATGATTTTCCTGAAATAAATAAAACACAAACCCATGAAAATATCGTAATAGATAAAGAAATATTTAAAAATATGATAAAGCAGACATCCTTTTCTGCAAGTATTGATGAATCAAGAGGAATTATAACCGGTGTTTTAATTGAATTTAGCAAAGATTCCATAAATATGGTAGCTTTAGATGGTTTTAGAATGGCAATAAGAACAGAAAAAATAAATAATGACATTGATAAAAAAATTATAATACCTTCCAGAATTTTAAATGAAATATATAAAATAATTATAGATCAGGAAGAAAAAAACATTAATATTTTACTAAATGAAAAAAATATTATTATAGAAATAGAGAATACTGTTATTACATCAAGACTAATGGAAGGAGATTTTATAAATTATAAAGAAATAATACCTAAAAATTATACATGTAAAATAAAATTAAATAAGAACGATTTATATAATAGTATTGAAAGAGCTTCATTACTTGCAAGAGAAGGAAAGAATAATTTAATAAAGATAAAAATAGAAGATAAAAAAATGATTATTACATCTCGTTCAGAAGAAGGAGCTGTACATGAAGAAGTTTACATTGAGAAAGAAGGAGATGAATTAGAGATAGGATTTAATTCAAAATATATTTTAGATATATTAAGAAATATTGAAGATGAAGAAATATACTTTGAATTTATATCAAACATTAGTCCTTGTTTAGTTAGACCATTGGATGGGTTTAAATATGAATATCTGTTATTACCTGTAAGAATCTCTGTAAATTAAAAACGATGGGAGTGAATTGATGAATATTATAAAAAGAGATATTTCGGAAAAAAGGGCGGAACAGCTCAAAGGACGAATAAAAAATTATCTTTTTATTAAAGAAAAAATAGATAAGGGATTAGAAAGAAAAAAAGAAATAGAAGAAAGAAAAAAAACAATACTTAAAGTATTAAATGGAACAGAAGATGATTGGAATGACTACAAATGGCAATTAAAAAATAAAATTAGTACAGTTGAGGTTTTAGATAAAATAGTAAAATTATCAGAAGAAGAAAAAGAAACATTATTAAAAATAAGCAAAAAATATCGATGGGGAATATCACCTTATTATTTAAGTTTAGTAAATTTTTCAAAAAAATATGGTCCTATTAGATTAATGTCCATACCATTATATAATGAAATAGAAGATAATTTTGGTATGTTGGATCCAATGAGTGAAGAATATACAAATCCGGCAGGATGTATTACCAGAAGATATCCGGATCGCCTTATAATAAATGTTACAAATGAATGTGCAATGTATTGCAGATTCTGTCAAAGAAGAAGAAATATAGGACAAAAAGACAAAGCTAAAAGTAAAGAGATTATTAATGAGTCTATAAATTATATTAGCGAAAATAAAGAAATAAGAGATGTCCTTATTACAGGTGGAGACGCATTGACGCTCAATGACGAATATATAGAATATATAGTAAGCAAAGTAAGAGAAATAAAACATGTTGAAATTATACGAATAGGAACCAGAACACCCGTCACAATGCCTCAGAGAATAACACAAGAATTATGCGATATGTTAAAAAAATACCATCCAATCTATATAAACACGCATTTTAACCATCCAATGGAAGTAACAGAAGAAGCAAAAAATGCTTGTGAAAGATTAGCTGATGCCGGAATACCTCTTGGAAACCAAGCAGTCCTTTTAAATGGGGTAAACAATAATCCGGATGTCATGAAATGTTTAAATCAAGAACTTTTGAAATGCCGGGTAAAGCCTTATTATATTTTTCATGCTAAAAATATTAAAGGAACAACACATTTTTGTACTTCAATTGAAGATGGGCTGAGAATTATGGATAACTTAAGAGGTTTTACTTCAGGAATGGCAATACCGACTTATATAATAAATGCACCCAAAGGAAAAGGAAAAGTTCCATTAAGCAGTAATAACATAGTTGAAAAAGGAAAAGGATATATAATTATAAAAACCTGGGAAGGTGAACATATTAAAATCAAAAACTATGATACAATCAATATTAAACAAATAAAATAACTATTAAAAATTAGAAAAGATGAAAAGTCTTTTCTAATTTTTATTAACAACGTTTATTATGAAAAGGAGATTAGAAATGAAAGAAATTCAAATAAAAGATGAATATATTAAATTATTTAAACTTTTAAAATATGCTAATTTAGTTTCTTCAGGAGGAGAAGCTAAATTTTTGATAGAAGAAGGATTAGTAAAAGTTAATAATATAATTGAAAAACAAAAAGGTAAAAAAATATATAAAAATGATATTATAGAATTTAACGAGGAAAGAATTCTTGTAAAATAAAAAACTCTCTACAGGAGTCCATATATGCATATAAAAAATTTACTTTTAAAAAATTTTAGAAACTATAAAAATGAAAAAGTTAGTTTTCATAAAAAAGTTAATATTATAATAGGAAATAATGCTCAGGGAAAAACAAACCTTCTTGAAGCTTTATATATGATGTCTATAGGAAAATCATTCAGAACAAATAGAGATCAAGATATGATTATGTTTAATGAAAAAAACGCCTATTTTAAAGTCTGGTGCATAAAAGAAAATTCTGAAATTACTATTGATATTTTTTTAGATAAAAATCAAAAAAAAGCAATTAAAATCAATGATATAAAATTGAGAAAGAATACTGATATATTAGAAAATCTTTATATAGTAGTATTTTCCCCGGAAGATCTAAAAATTGTAAAAGATGGTCCTGAAAAAAGAAGAAATTTTATAAATAGAGAGCTTTGTCTGATCAAGCCATTGTATTATCATAACTTATATAAATACAGCAAAATCATATTACAAAGAAATGCCTTTTTAAAAGAGCATAAATACGAAAACTATGACAAGAATATGTTAGAAATATGGGATAATGAATTATCCAAATATGGAATTAAAATCATAAAAGACAGGATGAATTTTATAAAAAAATTAAATATTATAAGCAAGGAAATACATAAGAATATTACAAACGGTAAAGAAAGAATTGAATTAATATATGAAACAAATGTATTAGAAAATGAAGATATTAATAATTTAGAATTTGAAAAAATATATCTTTCAAAAATAAAAAATCATAGAAAAAAAGATTTTTTTAGAGGAAACACTAATATTGGACCACATAAGGATGATATACGTATCATGGTGAACGATAAAGATATAAGGCATTTTGGATCACAAGGCCAGCAACGAACAGCTTCATTATCTCTTAAACTTGCAGAAATTAAACTGATAAAGGAAGAGACGGGAGAGATACCAATATTATTATTAGACGATGTTTTGTCTGAATTAGATTATTTAAGGCAGAAATATTTGATTTCTTCTTTAAAAGATGTTCAACTATTTATAACAGCAACAGAAATAAATGCTCTTTTGAAAGATAATTTAACAGATCATTATATATTTAGAGTGTTTGACGGAAAAATTATAAAAGAGAAGTAAATATAAATAATTAAGTCTTATTCCAAATAACTGCTTTTCACCATACTATAATATAAGAGGTGATAATAATGGCGGTTATTTTAGTATATAATAATGATACAAATGAAATTGAGAGATATCAAAGAAACGAAAATGAAATCATGCCTTATGTATATAATAACAGTCTTTCTGTAAATGAATTCAGAGGCTCATCAAATTCAGAAACATTATGGACAGATAAAAGAACAATGGAAACATGGAGTAGATTCAGAGATTATTATGGTTCTCCAATTTTTGTTGGGTTTGCTTTTAAAAGAATATGGGAAGGAGGACATAGTCCACAATCTCAGCATTATGCAGGAACAGCTTTTGATGTAGCACAAAATTTGACTACTGCTCAAAGAAATCGACTTAGACAAAGCGCTATTAATTTTGGACAGTGGAGTTATGTGGAACCTGCTTATCTGACGCCTACATGGGTACACATGGATAAAAGAAATTTAAATCAAGCCTGCGCCAGCGGCGGATATCCTCTATTGAGAAGAGGGAACAGAAGCAATTATGTATTGATAATGCAAGATGCTTTAAATGCACTTGGATTTACAGGATCAGGATTAGATGGGATATTTGGAGGCAATACCGAAGCTGCTGTAAGGAATTTTCAGCAAGCTTATGGAATCCCCTCGGATGGTATAGTAGGTTGTGTTACTTGGACTATATTATCTCAATCAGCAAGAGGAATTGGATTAACACCTACTATCATAAGTCCATAAAAAATAGATTAAAAGTAAAATTTATATTTCTACTTGTATTTTATAAAGACAGGAGCATCTTCTGTCTTTAATTATACCCTTGGTTTAAAATAGACCCAGAAAGTTTTAATATTGCCCCAGTTTAAAAAAAAACGATAAAGTAATATTTTTTAATCAAAAACTCAAAAACACTTTAAAAAGTTCTTATAAAAGATTATAATAGTATAGTGTTTTGATTTTAAATAATAGTAATAATATCTAATACAATAAAAGAGGTGAAAAATTTGACTGCAAAAATGAAGAACTACAATGCAGAAGATATACAAGTTTTGGAAGGATTAGATCCTGTACGAAAAAGACCGGGTATGTATATTGGTTCTACCGGACCCAGAGGGCTGCATCATTTAGTATATGAAATAGTTGATAATAGTATAGATGAAGCTCTTGCAGGGTTTTGTAAAAATATAAAGATTACAATACATGATAATAATTCAGTATCTGTCGAGGATGACGGAAGAGGTATGCCGGTGGATATGCATCCAAAAATGAATAAGCCTGCTGTTGAAGTCATACATACCATTCTCCATGCAGGCGGAAAATTTGGTGGCGGCGGCTATAAGGTATCAGGAGGGTTACATGGTGTAGGTGCTTCAGTTGTTAATGCATTGTCCGAATGGATGACAGTTGAAGTTAAGAGAAATAATAAAATATACAGACAAACTTATTCAAAGGGCGGGACTACTTCAGAATTGAACATTGTTGGTGAAACAAAAAAAACAGGATCAAGAACTATTTTTATGCCTGACCGAGAAATTTTTGATGAAATAGATTTTAATTTTTCTACTCTTGAATATAGAATCAGGGAAATGGCTTTTCTTAATAAAGGAGTTAAGATTACTTTAAAGGATGAAAGAGAAGACAAGAAAAAAACAGAGGTTTTTTATTATGAAGGCGGTATTAAGGAATTTGTAAAGCATCAGAACAAAAATAAAGATGCTATCCATAAAGAGGTTATTTATTTCGAAGTAAAAAAAGAAGAATATGAAGTAGAAGTAGCCATGCAGTATACAGATAGATACAACGAAAACATTTTTACCTTTGCTAATAATATTAATACTCAAGAAGGAGGAACCCACCTTATTGGGTTTAAGTCTGCCCTTACAAGAGTTATTAATGATTACGCAAAGAGACATTCATTTATAAAGAACAATGAAGAAAGTTTGACCGGCGAAGATGTCAGAGAAGGTTTAACAGCTATAATATCCGTTAAATTAACACAGCCACAGTTTGAAGGCCAGACAAAAACAAAACTTGGAAATAGTGAAATCAGAGGGTTCGTGGAAACCACAACTAATGAAAATATGCAAATATTTTTAGAAGAAAACCCACAGCAGGCAAAGTCTATTATTGAAAAATGTGTTAAAGCTTCCAGAGCCAGAGAAGCAGCGAGAAAAGCACGTGAACTTACTAGAAGAAAAGGTGTATTGGATAGTTTATCTCTTCCGGGTAAATTAGCAGATTGCTCGGAAAAAGATCCAAAATTAAGTGAAATATTTTTAGTAGAGGGAGATTCTGCGGGAGGATCTGCAAAACAAGGACGGGATAGAGCGAGACAAGCAATTCTTCCTTTGCGTGGGAAAATAATGAATGTTGAAAAAGCAAGACTTGATAAAATATTAAGTTCTGATGAAATCAAAGCCATGATTACAGCTTTCGGCTGTGGTGTCGGACAAGAATTTACTTTGGAAAAATTAAGGTATCATAAAATTATTATTATGACAGATGCAGATGTTGACGGTGCACATATTAGAACGTTGCTTCTTACCTTTTTTTACAGATATATGGCGCCTTTAGTTGAAAAGGGGCATGTTTACATTGCTCAGCCTCCCCTATATAAAGTTAAAAAGGGCAAAAAGGAAAATTATGTTTACTCGGACAGAGAACTTGAAAAACTTTTAAATGAAATTGGGCGTCAAGGAATATCACTTCAGCGGTATAAAGGATTGGGAGAGATGAATGCGGAGCAGCTCTGGGATACGACGATGGATATAGATAGCCGAACACTTATTCAGGTAACTATTGATGACGCAGCAGCAGCAGATGAAATTTTTACTACATTAATGGGAGATAAAGTTCCTCCTCGAAAAAAATTCATTGAAGATAATGCCAAATACGTTACCAATCTGGATATCTAAGAGAGGAAGAAAATAATGGATAATAATTTTTTAGATAATAATAACATACTGCAAATAGACATCAATGATGAGATGAAAAAATCATATATTGATTATGCTATGAGTGTAATAGTGGGAAGAGCTCTTCCAGATGTAAGAGACGGGTTGAAACCTGTTCACAGAAGAATTTTATATGCTATGAACGAATTAGGGCTTTCTCCGGATCAGCCTTTTAGAAAATCAGCTCGTATTGTCGGGGATGTTTTAGGTAAATATCATCCGCATGGAGATTCTTCCGTGTATGATGCCATGGTTAGAATGGCACAGGATTTTTCTATTAGATATTTATTGGTAAACGGACATGGTAATTTTGGATCCGTTGACGGTGATAGTGCTGCAGCCATGAGATATACCGAAGCAAAGATGACCAAATTGGCATCTGAAATGTTACGAGATATTAACAAAAATACAGTTGATTTTGAACCCAATTTTGATGAAACCCTTAAAGAACCAACTGTTTTACCCTCTAAATTTCCTAATCTCCTTGTAAATGGGTCAAATGGAATAGCAGTAGGTATGGCTACTTCTATTCCGCCGCATAATCTTGGAGAAGTTATTGATGCAACTGTTAAAATGATTGAAGACGATGAAGCTACTATTGAAGATATAATCAGCATTATTAAAGGGCCGGATTTTCCTACAGGCGCTACTATTTTAGGAAAAAATGGCATAAAAGAAGCTTATAGAACCGGTCATGGAAAGGTAATAGTAAGAGCAAAAGCAGAGATAGAAGAAACCGGTAAAGGAAAAGAACAAATAATTATAACGGAAATTCCTTACCAGGTCAATAAATCAAGGCTTATTGAAAAAATTGCCGAACTTGTCAGAGATAAAAAGATAGAAAATATATCTGATCTTCGAGATGAATCAGACAGAAAAGGAATGCGTATTGTAATTGAATTGAAAAAAGATGCCAATCCACATATTGTTTTAAACAGGCTTTATAAGCATACTCAGCTTCAGGATACTTTTAGCATTATTTTATTGGCTTTGGTAAATGGAGAACCAAAAATACTAAATATATTTCAAATGATTCATCATTATTTGATGCATCAAAAGGATATCATAACAAAAAGAACACAATATGAACTGGAAAAAGCCGAAGACAGAGCGCACATACTGGAAGGTTTAAAAATAGCATTAGATCATATCGATGAGATTATTGCACTAATCAAAAAATCATCCAATGGTTCGGAAGCAAAAGAAAATTTGATGAATGCTTATGATCTTTCAGAAAAACAAGCACAGGCAATTTTAGATATGCGGCTTCAGAAACTTACAGGTCTTGAAAGAGAAAAAATTGAACAAGAATATGAAGAACTTATTAAATTAATAGAAAAATACAGACAAATTCTTGAAAACGAAAATCTTCTGATGAATATTATAAAAAAAGAACTACTTGAAATTAAAGAAAACTATAACGATGAAAGACGCACATTGATTGTGGCAAGTGCAGAAGAAATAGAAGAAGAGGATTTAATACAGGAAGAAAATATTGCTATAACATTAACACATTTGGGTTATATAAAAAGACTTCCTTCCGACACATATAAGCTTCAGAGAAGAGGAGGAAAAGGCATCTCCGGTTTAACAACAAGAGAAAACGATTTTGTTAAACAATTAATATTGACATCTACACATAATTACCTTTTATTTTTTACCAATATAGGAAAAGTTTACAGAATGAAAGCTTATGAAATTCCGGACGCAAAAAGGCAAGCTAAAGGCACGGCTATTGTCAATCTTTTAAACCTAAACCAAGGAGAAAAGATAACAGCTGTAATACCCATAAAAAACTTTGAAAAAGAAAAGTATTTGATTTCAGTTACCCAAAAAGGCGTTATAAAGAAAACAGAGCTTACTCAATTTGACACTTCGAGAAAAACAGGCATTATTGCGATAAACTTGAAAGAAGGAGATCAACTCATAAGTGTAAAACAAACTACGGGAAAAAGTGAGATTATTGTTGTCACAAAAAAGGGAAAATCGATATGTTTCAAGGAACATGATGTTCGGGATATGGGAAGAACGGCTGCCGGTGTCAGAGCAATTATCTTGGATAAGAAAGATGAAGTAGTTGCTATGGAAGTATTTGAAATGGATTTAGTTGGAGAAATCGAATATTTATTAGTTGCTACGAAAAAGGGATATGGTAAAAGAACACATCTTAATGAATATAAAATACAAACAAGAGGCGGAAAAGGTATTTTAACTTATGACAAAGATAAGCTCAAAAAAACCGGTGACTTAATTGGAGCTGCAGTTGTTCAGGAAGAAGATGAAATAATGCTCATTAATTCCGATGGTATTATTATTCGTTTAAATGTGAACGAAATATCCAAATTCGGAAGAGTAACACAAGGAGTAAAATTGATGAGGGTAATGGAGAATGGAAATCTTATTTCTCTTGCAAAAGTCGTAACAACCGACGCAACAGAAGAAAATGATGACAAAAAAGATGACGGACAAGAACAAATATCAATAGATGTATAAATACGAAAAGTTATGGTCCATAAAAAGCAAAAAACATTTTAAAAATAATTAAATATTTTACAATAAAAAGGGTATATATGAATTGTTACATTAAAGGAGGTTTCAATATGACTCTGGAAATGAAAAGTTTTTTTAATAGCGAAATGAATCAATGGAAGCTGGAAGTTAAAGGTGAAATTGATGTTTTTACTGCAAAAAACCTCAGGGAAAAAATCAAAGATATCTATAATAAAAAACAAAAAGACATTATTTTAGACTTTAAGCAACTTAACTATATTGACAGTACGGGGCTGGGTGTTATTATAGGCGCCTATGGAAGAATGAAAGAAAAAAATAATAATTTGATTATTATAAATGCAAAACAGAATGTTTTAAAGCTTTTAACCATAACCGGCCTGGATAAGATACTTATTAAGACAAATTTTTAGTTTTATAATCAGTTTATACAGAAGGAGAGAAAAAAATGACCGATTTATTAAAATTTTCTATTCCTGGAAAACCGGAATATGTCGGGGTTGTTCGTCTGGCTGCTTCATCTGTTGCGAATAGAGCGGGGTTTGATGTTGAAGCAATAGAAGATATTAAGGTTGCAGTAGCAGAAGCTTGTAATAATGCAATTCTTCATGGTATCAGCGACAATTGTTGTAATTATGAAATTGCATTTACATTAGACGAAAAAAAATTAACCATAGCTATTGATGATAACGGAAAGGGGTACGATATTGGTAATTACCAAGAACCGGACCTGGCAAATCCAAAGGAAGGCGGATTAGGTATTTTTATTATCAGAGCTCTCATGGATGAGGTACAAATCAATTCTAATACCGGAAAAGGAACGACAATAACAATGACAAAATATATTTAATGAGGGTGTAATAATGAATATAAGGGATTTGTCCGAAAAAAAAATATCGGAATATTCAAATTCAGAGTTGTTTATTGAATATAGAAATAATAGGGATATTGAAACAAGAAATGAATTGGTTCAGAGATATTTATATATAGCCGATATACTTGTAAAAAAATACATTAATAAAGGAATAGAATATGATGATCTTTATCAAGTAGCTTCATTAGGTTTGATAAAAGCGGTTGAAAGATTTGATATAGATAAGGGTTTTGAATTCAGCAGCTTTGCAACCCCCACAATTTTAGGAGAAATTAAAAGATATTTCAGAGATAAAGGATGGGCCATAAGAGTTCCCAGAAGAATACAAGAAATATCTCAAAAATTACAGATTGCAAAAGAAAAACTTTCTCATGAATTGCAAAGAACGCCAAAGGTATTTGAGCTTGCGGAATATTTAAACAGTACGGAAGATGAAATTTTGCAGGCGATGGAAGCGTCTACAGTTTTTGAAATACAATCTATTAATCAAACTTATGATAATGATGAAAGTGACAATAATTTAAAGCTGGAAGAAGCTATAGGTCATCAAGATTATAATTTCAAAAAGCTTGAGAATCAGGATTTGATAAAAAAAGTATTAGAATCTATGCCCCATATAGAAAAAGAAATATTTATTCAACGGTTTTTGAACGAAAAAACCCAAGTTGAAATTGCAGGAAAAATGCAGGTATCACAAATGACTATTTCAAGAATGGAGAAAAAAATTATCGGGCGATTTAAAGATGAACTCATAAAATCAGAATAATGATAACTTCCTTTGAAAAAACAAGGGAAGTTTTTGCTTGTCTTTTGAATAGAAAAAAACTATTATAGTAATGATAACAACAATAGGAGAGGTGTTTAAAAATGAAAAGAGCATTTTCCGGTGTTCAGCCCACAGGAAACATACATATAGGAAATTATATTGGAGCTTTAAAACAATTTGTTGAACTTCAAAATGAAATGGAGACAGTTTACTGTATTGTAGATCTTCATTCCATTACGGTATCTCAGAACCCAAAAGAGCTTAAAGAGCATACCTTGGATGTTGCAGCATTATATCTTTCAGTAGGATTGGATCCAAAAAAATCTATTATTTTCATTCAATCTACAGTACCCGCACATGCGGAACTATCATGGATTTTGACATGTCATTCGTATACGGGAGAGCTCGGCAGAATGACACAATTTAAAGATAAAAGCAAAGAAAAAGAATCTGCTCCTACAGGATTATTCACATATCCTCTTTTAATGGCCGCTGATATTCTTTTGTATGATGCCCAGTATGTTCCTGTTGGAAATGATCAAAAGCAGCATATAGAATTGACAAGAGATTTAGCTGAGCGATTTAATAATAAATACGGAGAAACTTTTGTTATTCCCAAATATAAAGGGACCAAAATAGGTGCAAGAATTATGGCTTTAGATGACCCTACAAGTAAAATGAGTAAGAGTACGGAGAACGAACATAGCAGAATATCTTTGCTGGACTCGCCGTCAAAGATTAAAAAGTCCATAATGAAAGCAACTACTGATTCTGATAACGAAATAAAATTTGACGAAAAAAACAAACCTGGGGTTAGTAATCTATTAACAATCTACAGTGTTTTTTCAGAAATGGACATCCATGACATAGAAGTAAAATACCAAAATTGTGGTTATGGACAATTGAAAAAGGATTTGGTTGAAGTAGTAAATGATGCCCTTGTTGATATTCAAAAAAAATATTATGAAATAAGAAAATCTGAAGAACTCATTAATATCTTGAAAGATGGAACTGAAAAGGCACAAGCGATTTCGGAAAAAACTATGGAGCGAGTAAAAGATAAAGTGGGTTTAGTTAGACTTTAATAAACCATATATAACGGAAAAGAATATTTATACAACAGTATTCAATTGTCTACTGATTAAAGGTATTTTTGAAAAACCAAAATACCTTTTTCTTTACATAAAAGCTTCTTTTGTATACTATAATAATACGATGTTTTTAGAATTATGAAAAAGGAGAATCAAAATGGAAGAACTAACAGTTTCTTTAAATGAATTTATAAATTACAATTATTCAACCAAAATAATTACAGCTTTAATTGTGTTTTTATTTTTTCTTTTCTTAAGAAAAGTTTTTTCAAAATACATAATTAAAATACTTAATAAACTTAGCAAAAAAACATCTTCAGAAATAGACGATAAACTTATTGAATCATTTAAAAAACCACTGAGTGGGATTTTTGTTGTAATCGGGCTGTTGATTGCTATATATATTTTACCTGTAAGTACGGAGATAAAAGCAACAGTATATGTGCTTTCCAGATCCATTATTATTATACTGATTGCTTGGGGAATATACAATTTTTTAGACACATCATCTATTCTTTTTTTTGGGATTCAAAAACGTGCCGGATTCGATTTAAATCAGGCAGTTGCCCCTTTTGTTTCTAAACTGCTTAAAGCGGTTTTGATGACTCTTGCAGGTGTTTTGGTAATCAGCGAATTAGGATATGATATTTCCGGATTTATTGCAGGTCTTGGTTTAGGCGGTTTGGCATTTGCATTAGCAGCTCAGGATACCGCTGCAAATATTTTTGGAGGAATTATAATATTATTTGATAAACCTTTTACCGTAGGTGATTGGGTCTATACCCCCAGTGTTGAAGGAGTTGTGGAAGAAATAAATCTGAGGAGTACTCGAGTACGAACTTTCGCACAGTCTTTAGTGGTAATGCCAAACTCAAAACTTACCAATGAACCTATAACCAATTGGAGCAAAATGGGAAAGAGAAGGATAAATTTTAATATTGGCGTTACATATGGTACATCAAAAGAAACACTTCAAAAATCTGTAAACAGAATTAGAAGAATGTTGGAAGAACATCCGGAAGTACATAAAGAAACCATATTTGTAACATTTGACAATTTCAATGACAGTAGTTTGGATATTTTTCTTTACTTTTTTACCAATACGGTTGATTGGGAAAAATACCTAAAAATAAAAGAAGATGTGAATTATAAGATTATGGAAATCATAGAACAAGAAGGGACTTCTTTTGCGTTTCCCAGCAGAAGTATCTATATAGAACAAATGCCGGATTCAAAACAGGAAAAAAGTGAAAAACAATAAAATAAACAAAAAGTAATTATATTATTGAATTTCAAATTGTTTAAAAGAGATTTTATTTTATATAAATTATAAAGGATTTAGCACGCTGTTTCCCAAGGGGTGAAGAGATGTATACACTGGGTCAGTTAAACAAATTTGTTAAAAACTGCAGAAGATGTGACTTGTATAAAGATAGAAATAAAACTGTATTTGGTCAGGGAAATGAAAATGCAGATATTATGTTTGTGGGAGAAGGACCGGGATATTATGAGGATATGGAAGGGAAAGCTTTTGTAGGACCTGCCGGGCAATTATTGACAAAAGCACTTAATCATATTGATATTAAAAGAGAAGATGTATATATTGCAAATATTGTAAAGTGCAGACCGCCTAATAACCGCAATCCCGTAAAGGAAGAAATGGCTGCTTGTATAGAATATTTAAGATATCAATTCAAAATTATTAAACCGGAAATTATTGTATGTTTGGGTGCTATTGCTTCTGTAAATATTATAGACGAGTACTTTAAAATATCCAAAGAAAGAGGAAAATGGATTTATAAAAAAGATGTTTGGGTTCTTCCTACATACCATCCGGCGGCAGTTCTAAGAGACCATAAAAAAGAAAAGCCTTTTTTTTCAGATTTTATGGAGATTAAAAGAAAGCATGAGGAGTTAATCTCTTCGGGAGGCACAAAATGAAAGAATTGGAGCATATAAGAAAAACTATTAATACATATGATGAAGAAATTATAGAAACACTTTCTCTCCGTTTTGAAGCAGTAAAAAAAGTAGCACAAATAAAAAAAGAAAATAGCATTCCGATTTTTGATAGAAAAAGAGAAGAAGAAATTATTAAAAGTATACAGTTAAGAGAAATGGTACATGTTTCCGAAATAGCTGAGATTTATAAAGAGATCATGAAAGAAAGCAGAAAATATCAATCAAAAATGCTATTACCTAAAAAACTATTTCTCACTGGCTTTATGGGAGCCGGAAAATCCACAACAGGAAAACTTCTTTCAGAAATTACAGGTTTTAAGTTTACAGATACAGATTTGATTATTGAAGAAATGACTCAAATGAAAGTTCCGGATATATTTCGCAAAAAAGGTGAAAAGCATTTTAGACAATTAGAAACGGAAGTACTTAATAAAATTTCTAAAGAAACATATGAAATAATTGCTTGCGGAGGAGGTATTATCCTCAAAGAAGAAAACAGAAAAAAACTTAAAAATAATGGGAAGACTATTTTTCTTAATGGTTCTATAGAAGTTATGATGGAAAGGATCCAAGACGACAGTAATCGACCCCTAACGATTCCTCTGCATAACATCAATCCCCAAAAAAAGCATGAAGCATTTAAAGATATTTTGAATAAAAGAATGCCATTTTACTTAGAATCAGCAGATTTTATTATCGATATAGACAATAAAAAACCTGAAGAAATCGCAGATGAAATATTGACAATGCTCATAACCGAAAGTTAAGTTTATTAAACCTCTAATAAAAGTTCTTCCAACTTCTTGCTTATGACGATTTGTACGGTATCGTTTAGACGATTGGTTTCTTCTTTTGACAAGTTTTTTGTTTCTATGGGTTCATGAATAAAAAAATCGACTTTTCCTGAAGAAATACGGTTACTTTCTTCGAAAAGTTTATAAGACCCATTTATAGTAACAGGAACTACAGGTACGCCTGATTTAACAGCCAGACGAAGACTACCTTTTTTAAAATCAGATATTTTATCACATTTGCTTCGGGTACCCTCCGGAAAGATTACCAGAGAATAACCGTTTTTTAAAAGCTTGATTCCCTCTTGGATTGCCATTAATGACTGGCGCGTATCGCCTCGATCAATAAATACACTTTTAATAATAGCAATCCATTTATTAAAAATAGGAATACGGTCTAAATCGGATTTGGCAACAAAACCCACCTGTTTGTCTAAGGCTGCAAAAAAAATTGGAATATCAAAGTAGCTTTGATGATTACTGACAAAAAGGACTGCGCCTTCAGGCACTTTTTCTTTTCCCGAAATATTTAATGTTATTTTTGCTTGTTTTAAAAGGGCATTTCCCCACTTATAAGATATTTTTCTGATTTCTTCAATATGCGCTTCCTTCTTTCCCTGGGACTCCAATTTCTTTATTCTGAGATATGTCGGTGTTATTTTAAATAAATACCAGTAAAAATAAATGCCAAAAGAAAGGGTTTTTACCACAGTCCACACTCCTCTATTTTTGGTTAGATGATACCATAAAAAAAAATAGGTTGCAAAACAATTTCAAAAAGAGTATTATTTATATTAGTTATTTAGATAATTACCTAAATAACTAATTCAAGGGAGGTGACATTTTTGAATGAAGCATTTAAGGCATTATCCGATCCTACCAGAAGAAAAATTTTGCACATGCTAAAGGAAAAGGAATTGTGTGCAGGAGAGATTTCGGATGCTTTTGATATGAGCAAACCTTCTGTTACACATCATTTAAATATTCTCACACAATCCGGCTTGATATTAAGAGAAAAAAAAGGACAGAATGTATATTATTCATTGAATACCACTGTTTTTCAGGATGTGATTCAATGGTTTTTTAATTTCAAAAAAAGAGGTGATAAAAATGAATGATAAATTTAAATTTCTTATAATCTCTGTATCTTTACTTGCTTTGGCATCGGCTGTATATTTTTTTCCGGTGCTTCCGGATAAAATCCCAACCCATTGGGAGATGAGTGGTGAAATAGACCAATACAGCAGCAAAAGGTTGATTTTCGTATTTGCACTTTTACCCATCGCCGTTTATGCAATAATGGGCATTTTGCCGAAGATTGATCCCAAAAAAGAATCCTATTTAAAACATCAAAAAGCTTATGAAACGACCCGAATTGCAACCTTTGTTTTTATGACCGGTATATATGTACTTACTCTTTTGGCATCATTCGGGTACGATATAAAGATGGATATGATAATCAAGTTTGGTATAGGGGCATTGTTTATTCTTATCGGAAATGTTCTTTCACAGGCAAGGCATAATTACTTCTTTGGAATCAAAACACCCTGGACTCTTGCAAATGAAACAGTATGGAATAAAACCCATCGTGTCGGAGCTTACAGCTTTGTGATCATGGGACTCGTCAACTGTACTATGGCTTTTATATCCGGAATAATCAGCGGATATATATTTTTCGCCTCTATTATGATAGGAGCCGGGTATCCGGTGGTATATTCCTATATACAGTATAAGAAAATACAAAAAGAAAAATAGGGATTGTTGAAGATGAAAAAATTGGAGTATCTGACACTTAAAGAAGAATGTTTTAATTTAAAAAACGAAAAAATGGTTTTTGGAGAAGGAAACTTAAATGCAAAAATAGTACTGGTAGGTGAAGCTCCCGGCGCAAAAGAAATTGAAAAGGGCAAACCTTTCGTGGGTCAGGCCGGTAAATACTTGGATGAATTTATAAATATTTTGGAAATAAAGAGAGAAGATATATATATTACAAATACAGTTAAGATAAGACCATATAAATTCAACGAAAAAACAGGCAGAAAGGTCAACAGACCTCCAAAAAAAGAAGAAATTAATGAATTTAAACCAATTTTATTAAAAGAAATTGAGTTGATTCATCCTGATATAGTGGTTTCTTTAGGAAATTATTCTTTAAAAACCATATCCGGCAAAAAGAATCATGCTATCGGTCAGGTTCATGGAAGCCCTATTAAATTAGCCAATTGTATATTATTCCCATTATATCATCCCGCTGCTGTAATCTATAACCGAAATTTAAAGGATACTTATTACCAGGATTTACAAAAATTGAAGGCAGTATTACTTCAATTTACCGAATAAGAACCGAATAACAAAAAATAAAAAAAATGAAAGAATGACTTGAAAAGATAGTCCTGTATGGTATAATGGAACGGCATTGATATGCTCTCTGCTCTGTAAATTCAGGGCCATATTAGTCCAAGGGGAGGTGAATTAAATGAAAAAGTATGAAGTGATGTTTATTATCGATTCATCATTGGAAGATGAGAAAAAGGAAACCGTAATAGAAATGGTAAAAGAAACTATTTCTGGGGGCGGCGAGGTTGAAGAAGTAGACGTATGGGGTAATAGAAAATTAGCATATACCATACAAAAGAAAAATGAAGGATACTATGTATTGATTAATTTTAAAGCTGAAAACGATCTTCCAAAAGAATTAGATAGAAAACTTAGAATTTCAGATGATATATTGAGATATCTTATCGTAAACAAGGAAGAGAAATAAAATGGTGGTGGAATAGATGAATAGTGTCATATTAATAGGCAGATTGACGAAAGATCCGGAGCTTCGATACATCCCAAATAGCGGTACAGCTGTAACAAATTTTACTATTGCTGTTGACAGGCCGTTTGCAAAAGAAAAAACTGCTGATTTTTTCAGAGTAGTTGTTTTTGGTAAATCTGCCGAAAACTGTTCAAACTACTTATCAAAGGGTAGACAGGTTGCTGTATCGGGAAGACTTCAAAATAATAATTATGAAACTCAATCCGGAGAGAAACGATATACAACAGAAATCATTGCAGATAGAGTAGAATTTTTGGAGCCAAAAGATAAGAAGCCAAACAGTGGCAATTATCAAGAGGACAAAGAGGACAGCTTACCCGAAGGATTTCAGGCCTTAGAAGATGACGATGAAGAAATTCCATTTTAAAGAAAACGCTTTTAGTTAGGAGGGGAACAGATTTAGTGAAAAGACGAATTAGAAAAAAGAAAGTATGTTTATTCTGTACAGAAAAAACCGATAATATCGACTATAAAGATATTGATAAATTAAAGAAATATATAACAGACAGAGGCAAAATTTTACCAAAAAGAATTACCGGAACTTGTGCAACACACCAAAGAGAATTGACAAAAGCTATTAAAAAGGCAAGAATGGTTGCATTGCTTCCTTTCACACAAGACTAATAATTATTAAAGAAGCGAGTCTCGCTTCTTTTTATTATGGACAGCCAAAACAAAACTCATGATATCACTATAAAGAGAATATGGTAAAATAGATAATACAATACCTATAAAAGAGGGTGAATTAAGCTGAATATTAATAGAAGAACAAAAGGTCTTACGGAATCCGCTATTATTACAGCAATCATTTGTGTATTGGGAATAGCCGGTATGTATATTCCTTTCTTAGGGATATTATTATTTATCGTTCCCACGCCTTTAATTATTATTGGAAAAAAATATGGAGTTAAATATGCTTTGATGTCTCTTGTTGCGGCATCTATTGTAATGATTAGTTTTTCAAGTCCGTTAACAGCCATATTTATTATTGCTATACCCGGAATTCCTGCATTAGTTGCCGGTATTCTTCTGAGAAAAAAAATGAAGCCTTATTACATTCTTGGTGCTACAACAATAGCGGGAATTTGCACAACGGTCTTTTCTATTTTTCTGGCTTCGGAAATAATGGGTGTTTCTATTATAGAAAATATGCAGGAAATTTTTAGGCAATCTCTTGATATACAGGAGTATATGTATTCCATTACCGGGGCAAATGCGGAATCAATGGAAAAAGTGGAAGAAATGATGAGAATGATGAGTGATATGGTTACGGTAATCATTCCCTCAGCTATTATTATGGCAGCATTTTTTTCAAGCTATGTAAATTATACCTTAGCAACCCTTGTACTAAAAAGAACCGGATACAGTGTAGATCGATTTAAGCCCTTCCGATATTTTCGATTATCTAAAAATGCGGTTCAAGGGATATTGGTAATAGGCATTTTATCCATATTAGCAGGGTATCTGGATATTGTCGATCAACAAACATTGATTATAAATGTTTATTTATTAGGACAGTTGGTTTTTATGTTGCAGGGTTTAGCCGTTGTTTTATATTTCTTAAATTATTACAAAATCAGTAAAATATTAAGAATTATCATTATTGTATTTTTGATATTAAATAAAATGGGAGGAATGGCACTTTTAGTAATTGGATTAGTAGATATCTTTATAAATATGAGAAAATATAAAGAGGAAAATGAATCAAACCTTTAAAAAACTATGATATAATAGTTGATAGTATCTTATAAAAAGGCGGTAGGATAATGAAAAACAAAGTATTAAAATTAATACTTATGCCAAATACAAGAATTTATCTTTGGACACTTGGGATCTTTATTATCATTATTGCATTTTATAATTATTTTCTTGGTGTCGGAGCTACATTTTTATTGTTGTATATGATTTTCCATAATTGGAAGATAGAACATAATAGAAAAAAACTATGGACGGAATACATAGAAAATATTACCGAAGAAATTGACCGGACATCCAGGCAGGCTTTGATCAATTTGCCAATGCCGTTGACTGTTATTGAAATTGATGGAACTATTATATGGTACAATGCTAAGTTTGTTGAAATTTCCAATCAAACAGATTTATTGAACAGAAATATTGAAGAAGTGGTTCCCGGAGTAAAAGTCAGAGAACTTATCAGTAAAGATGGAAAGGACAAACAGATTCAAATATCTATTCATGATAGAATTTACAAAATGAACTGTAAAGTTGTAAAAAATACTGAAGATGATAATTACAGTATTGTACTATATTGGTCAGATATAACAAATTATGAGAATTTGAAAAATTTATATAATGATGAAAAAGCAATTATGGGTTATTTGCATATAGATAATTATGAAGACGTGCTTGCGAGCTCTTCAGTTGAAAGAAGACCTTTACTATCAGCAGAAATAGATAGAACAATAAGAGTGTGGGCTTCCAGAATCAATGCTTTTGTCATTAAATATGATGACGACAAATATACCTTTGTGTTTGAGAATAAATATCTTGAAAAATTAGAAACAAAAAAATTCACCCTTTTGGACGAAGTAAGAGAAATAGAAACAGATTCAGATTTTCCGGCTACATTGAGTATTGGTATCGGAGTAGGAGGGAAAAATCTCTCCCAACAAGACGAATTTGCAGCGGCAGCTTTGGACTTAGCTCATGGTCGCGGTGGAGATCAGGCTGTAGTTAAAAAAATCAATAAAATAGAGTACTACGGCGGCAAATCCCAGGTAGTTGAAAAACGAAATAAAGGCAAATCGAGAATAATGGCACATGCCATTCGTCAAATCATTGACCAATCTTCAAATGTTTTTATCATGGGTCATAAACTTCCTGATATGGATTGCTTTGGAGCGGCCCTCGGAATTTACAGAATGACGTTAAATAGAAATAAAGAAGCCAGTATTATTCTCGACTCGGTTAATGAAGGCATTGATGCAATATATAGCATTATAAAAGCCAATAAAAACTATAAGTTTATATCAAGTGAGACGGCATTGGCAACAATAGGAAAAGACACGCTGCTTGTTGTTGTGGATACTTACAGGCCAAGCTATACTCAGTGTCAGGAACTTTTAAACTTAACAGATAAGATTATTGTAATAGATCATCACAGAAAAATGGAAGAATACATTGAAGCAGCTATTCTTTCTTATATAGAACCTTATGCTTCTTCAACCTGTGAACTTGTTACGGAAATTTTACAGTATATGGGTGATAAGAAAGAAGTTGAAAAACTCGAGGCGGAAGCGTTATTAGCCGGAATAACGGTGGATACGAAGAACTTTTCATTTAAAACAGGTGTAAGGACTTTTGAAGCAGCATCATGGCTAAGAAGAATAGGCGCAGATACGACGAATGTTAAGCAATTATTTCAGAGTGATATGGAAGTTTTTGTGGCAAAGGCTGAAATAATAAAGAATGCTGAAAAGTTAGCCGAAAATATTGCTATTTCTGTTTATGATGCAAAATATAATAACGCGAATATTGTAATAGCACAAGCAGCAGATGAGCTTTTAGAAATAAAAGGAATAACCACAGCATTTGTAATCGGGTTGGATCAAAAGGGTGAAGTAATTATCAGTGCCAGATCACTTGGAGATATCAATGTACAAGTTATTATGGAAAAAATGGGCGGAGGAGGTCATTTAACAATGGCCGGAGCGCAGGTAAATAAATCTATTAAACAAGCAGAAAAAGAATTGATTAAAGCCGTTAAAGACTATATTAAAGAAGGAGATTAATTTATGAAGGTCATTTTGATTAAAGAAGTTAAGAAGCTTGGAAAAGTTGGAGATATTGTTGAAATCAGTGACGGATATGCAAGAAATTTTCTTTTTCCAAGAGGATTAGCTAAAGAAGCTTCTGAAGGAAACGTAAAAGAATTAAAGAAGCGTAAATCTGCTGAAGAAAAGAAAAAAAATAAAGAAATAAAAGAAGCTACAGCATTGGCGGATAAAATCAACTCTTTTACAATAAAGCTGAAAACCAAAGGCGGTGAAAAGGGACGTTTATTTGGTTCCATTACTTCAAAAGACATTTCAGATGCACTAAAAGCTCAATATGGAATAGAAATAGACAAGAAAAAAATAAATCTTTCTTCACCAATAAAACAGACAGGAGAAGTAATAGTAGAAGTAAAAATATATCCTGAGATAACGGCAAATTTAAAGGTGGACGTTTCTATATAAGAAGGTTTTTTAATGGTGGGAGTTGGTTTTGAATGAGCAATTCAGAGAGGATACCGCCTCATAGCATCGATGCGGAAAAATCTGTTCTCGGATCTATTATTTTGGATAAGAGTGCTTTGATAGAAGTAGTAGAAGCTCTTAAACCGGATGATTTTTACAGCCAGATGCATAAAGAAATATATGAAGCGGTTATTGAACTATATAGAAAAAATGACCCTGTAGACATATTAACGCTTGCAGAAATTCTTAAGACAAGAAAAACACTGGATATGGTCGGCGGAAGAGGATATTTAGGTCTTTTATCGTCCTCTGTACCTTCTACTTCCAATGTGGAATACTATGCAAAAATAGTTGAAGAAAAAGCGGTGCTAAGACGGTTGATAGAAGCCTCTTCTTCAATAATGGAAAAAGGTTATCAGGAAAAAACTGAAGCAAATGAAGTATTGGATTTTGCAGAACAAAAGGTTTTTGATATTTCTCAAAAACGGCAGAAAAAAGGTTTTTCTATTATTAAGGATGTACTATGGGAAAACCTTAAAAAAATAGATGAAGCATCAAAAATGGACGGAAATATGACAGGGCTTACAACGGGATTTTTAGATGTAAATAGCAGGACTTCAGGTTTACAGAAATCCGATTTGATTATGATTGCGGCCCGTCCGAGCATGGGGAAAACAGCATTTGCTCTCAATATTGCTCAAAATGCTGCGGTTCTGGGAAAAGCTTCTGTTGCTTTATTCAGTCTTGAAATGTCGAAAGAGCAGTTGGTTCAGCGTCTTTTAAGTTCTGAAGCTATGGTAGAAATACAAAAAATTAGAACAGGAAACCTTGAAACTAAAGAATGGGATAAGATTTATATGGCAATAGATGTATTGTCAAAAGCCAATATACATATTGATGATACACCCGGAATTACCAGCTTGGAAATAAAAAATAAAAGTAGAAGATTAAAAGCAGAGAAAGGGCTGGATCTGATTATTATCGATTATTTACAACTAATGTCTGCCGATAGCAAGTCAGAAAGCCGCCAGCAGGAAATTTCAACAATATCAAGATCACTAAAAAACTTAGCAAGAGAATTGGATTGCCCAGTTATTGCGCTTTCACAATTATCCAGAGCTCCCGAACTCAGATCAGATCATCGACCCATACTTTCTGATTTAAGAGAATCCGGATCAATAGAACAGGATGCAGATATCGTAATATTTTTATACAGAGATGAATACTATAATCCTGAAACAACTGAAAAACCTAATATTTGCGAAGTTATCATTGCAAAACAGAGGAATGGTCCTACCGGAACGGTAGAACTTACATGGCTCGGTAAATATACAAAGTTTGCCAACAGCTATAAAGGCTCTAACCAGTAGGTTAATACGGGCTTTAAATTATCGGATGTTAGAATTCGATAGGGGGAAACAGTTAAAGATGAAAAAAATATCAGGGAGTATGTTGATTACTGAAATTTTGGATATGGATACTCGGTTTACAGAAATTTTAAAAAAGCATGGTTTGAATTGTTTCGGATGCCCTGCTTCAAGAATAGAGACTCTTTCAGAGGCAGCCAAAGGACATGATGCAAATATCGATAAAATTCTTAAAGAATTAAATCAATGCTGTAAATCAGATATGGAGTAACATAAATATCAGAAAAAATTTTTAAAGTAATAACCATTATTCTTAATAAGATTCTTAGAAAGCAGGTGTTTTATTTGCCAAGTTTAGTCATTATAGGGACTCAATGGGGAGACGAAGGAAAAGGAAAAATAATAGATTACCTTTCAAAAAAAGCAAATATGGTTGTCAGAGGGCAGGGAGGCAATAATGCAGGGCATACGGTAGTAGTAGAAAATAAAAAATATGCATTGCACTTAATCCCTTCCGGTATTTTATATGAAGATACGGTTAATATTATTGGAAACGGTGTTGTTGTTGACCCGGAGGGTTTTTTAAATGAATTAAAAAAACTCAAAGAAGAAGGGATTAACACCGGTAATATTGTAATCAGCGACAGAGCGCATATTGTTTTTCCATATCACAAAGTAATCGACGCATTGTCCGAACAAACTTTAGGAAAAAATGAAATCGGAACAACAAAAAAAGGTATCGGGCCTTGCTATATGGATAAAATAGAACGTTCTGGAATAAGGGCCTGCGACCTTCTGGATGAAAAAGAATTTACTGAAAAACTATCGGAACAAATTGATAAGAAAAATGAAATCATTTTAAAAATATATGAGCAAGCTCCCTTGAAAAAAGATGAAATTATTGAACAATATAAAGGCTATGCTCAAGAACTAAAGCCATTTATCAAAGATACAACGGTAATGGTCTATGAAGCATTTTGTCGTGGAGAAAAAGTACTTTTCGAGGGTGCACAGGGAACGCTACTGGATGTAGATTTGGGAACTTATCCATATGTTACCAGTTCACACCCTACTTCAGGTGGTTTTACAATAGGTACGGGAATAGGACCCACGATGATCGAAGAAATTCTTGGGGTTGCAAAAGCATATACCACAAGAGTTGGCAAAGGACCTTTTGTTACAGAAGAGGACAACGAAACAGGTGACAAAATAAGAAATGCGGGAAATGAATTCGGTACAACAACCGGCAGACCTCGAAGATGTGGATGGTTTGATTCAGTTATCGTAAAATATGCCGTCAGAACAAATGGTGTAACGGGGCTTTCTTTAATGCTTTTAGATGTTTTATCCGGATTTGAAACAATAAAAATATGTACAGGATACCTTTACCAAGGAGAAATTATTAATGATTTTCCGGCAAGTTTAAAAAAACTCGAAAGCTGTCGGCCTATTTATAAAGAAATGAAAGGTTGGAAAGAAGATATTACCCAATGTACTCAATATGATGAATTGCCGAAAGAAGCTAAAGAATATATTACAGCTATAGAAAAAGCTGTCGGAGCACCTGTTAAAATCATTTCAGTAGGACCCAAAAGAGCCCAGACCATTATCAGGGAAGAAATATTCTAATGATAACAGATAATAAATAAAAGATAACAATTAATTAAGGGTTTTGCATCATGCAAAACCCTTTGTATACTAACGATTAATATGAAGTTTTGTATTGTGGAAAGCACAAAATATTTATTCTTCATTGATTTTTTTTAGCTTTTCCGAATAACAGCGGCAGTGTTCCCCGTTGGGAAGCAGACCTGTATCTTTGCACACTTCGCACTCGTATATCATATTCAAATAATCGGCAGGGAAATTATGTTCAGTTAATAAAAAAGCTTTTTCTTGATTAAGAGCATTAATTTTTTTTCTTAATTTTTGCACATCATTTTTGGATCCGTCGGTTTTCATCAACACAACCCTTGAAATGGAAATACTGCATTTAGAAATTTCTTCATCAATTGCTCTTATTCTTGGAATTTCTTCATATATTTTATATTTTCTGGATTCATGGGTCTTCTCATTTTTGTTTCTGATTTGTTCATATTCATTGAATATATTTTTACTATTACTGTTTCTTTTTATACTCTTATTAGTTGTTTTGGAATGAGAGTTATTTATTGACGGTTGAGTACTTTTTTCATGCCAGTTTTTCAACACACTGTTTATATAGTTGATATTCGGATTTGAAATACCCGAAGTTTTCTTACATGCTTCTAAAACAGTCTGCAAATCAAACTCCCATTGGTCAAACCATTTATCCATTATTCTCATTTCTTCTTCTGTTGGATAACGAAAATTTAACCCGAGGGCTTTAAGAATACGTTTATACATTGAATGCCGGGAATCAGTTTTTTCTAAATGCTTTTCTAAGTCCTGTAAGGTTTGAATATGATGATCGTGCCAGTTTCTAATAATACCGGCGATGTAATTAAAACTATTATTATTTTTTTTATTGACACAATAAGAATATGCCTGCAGAATGATATCCGGCTCCATTTTGTAAGAATCTAACCATTCCAAAATTTCAAACATTTCATTTCCTTGAAAAGGACGTCCGGAAATACTTTGGATTTGATCGAACATTTTTTTGATATTGCTGTTTCGCATGGCTTTTTCAATATCGCTTGGAGAGTAATTTTTTTTCTGTTGATCGGAAACGGAGGATTTGGTATTTCCCGTAGCAAACAGTTGTTTAAGACTGATAAATTCTACAACATAGTCAAAGGGATTGGCTTCCGATTTTTTGTGTTTTTTGATAACTCCCTGTCTTTCCCAATAGTTCCAAGCCTTAAGAACATCTTCTACTTCCAGATTCAAATGCTTTGCAATGGTTTCGTTAGACATGGTATCAGATTGATCGGCATACATTCGTGCAAACAAATAAACTTTAACATAATTTCCATCTGCAAGAGGCATATATTCATTAATAAACATATTTTCTATCTGAGTATCCATAAGATAAAAATCAATTTTTTCTTTTGTAAAATTCATGGGACATGCTCCTTGATTTTTGTAGGGTTAATCCAATAATGTATATATTATATCATTAAAAAAATAAAGATAAAATGAAATAAGTACTATATTCTTATTTAAAAAATAGGAGAATATTGTATAATAGTATTGATAAATTAATGTAGATGTAATATATGGTGGAAAAATGAAAAATTTTAAGAATATTAATAATAAAATAAATAAATATATCTGCTATAGAAAAGAAGAGCAGAAGCATTATCGTCAGTTGGAGAAGACGCTGAAAAAAAGAACGCAAGAACGCTATATTTTTGAAGCATGTGAGGAAAACAAAAATTATTCTATAAAAAAAAATAAATCAAAAAAATCAAATCTTAACGATACTATCCGTATAATCAAAAAAGGACATCAAAAATTTAGGGAAAAGATAAAATCATTTGCTAAAACCCCAAGATATATAAAAAACAAATGGCTCATTTTATTAAAAAAACAATATAGGTCCTTAAATATCTCTTCAATAAAAAAGAAGATTAAAACACCGTCATTTATAAACTCTAAAAAAATTATAGGAAAATCTATTAAAATCAAGATGATTGCAGGGACTTCCCTTATCATTATAATACTTTTATCATCTCTTTATATTTTAGATAATATAACAGCCTATAAAGTATTTTTTAATGGAGAAGAGATAGGTGTCGTAAAGGATCCAGAAAGTGTAGTGTATTTAACAGAATTATTGGACGATAAATTGGATTTTGCTTATGGCGCTGAAATTATCATTAACGAAGACAATTTAGAGTTTGAAAAAATAAGAAGCTTAAAGTTAGAACTGACTGCAGATGATGTGCTGTTAAACCATTTTACATATTTTCCAAATCTTGAAGCTAAAAGTTATTCAATTCATATAAATGGAAAAGAAGCAGCCTTGTTTTCCAGAAAAGAAGAAGCAGAAAACCTTTTAGAAGAAATCAAAAATACTTACATAAAAAAAGATGAAGAAACCATAGAATATGAAAAAGTAGATTTTCTTGAAACTGTTACCATTGAAGAAAAAGAAACCGATCTGTCTGATTTAAATAATTATGAATCCGCTTTAAAATATATTCTCAAAGGTACGACGGAGGAAAAAAGTTATAAAGTAAAAAAGGGAGAAAACTACTGGACAATTGCAGAAAAATATAATATCACTCCGGAAGAGCTGGAGGCAGCAAATCCATCAGTTGATCCGGGGAAAATCCAGATTGGGCAGGAAATCAGTTTGATTGTTCCAAAGCCATTGATCACGGTTGTAAGTTTGGAAAAGAAAAAATATTATGAACAAATTCCTTATGAAGTCACATATGAGAATACCGGTGCATTATTTAAAGGTGAAAATGAAATCAAATTGAGAGGTAAGAATGGAAAAAGAGAAATCTTAGCGGAAATAACTCGACATAATGGTATAGAAATATCCAGAAAAGAAATAGACACCAAGGTTATGGAAGAGCCACGAACACAAGTTGTTCTTGTAGGAACAAAGGCTTTACCTCCTTTGATTGGGACAGGCACCTTTGATGAACCTGCAAGGGGAAGGCTCACATCTCGATTTGGCATCCGTTGGGGCACAATGCATTCAGGAATAGATGTTGCAGCAGCGACAGGTACTACAATCAGAGCTGCAGATGGAGGTTCCGTGACTTATACCGGATGGAAAGGAAATTATGGACTTACGGTGATTATCGATCATGGTCAAAATAAATCAACCCTTTACGCCCACTGCAGCAAAATTCATGTCAATAAAGGGGACAAGGTCTACAAGGGACAAAAAATAGCTGAAATTGGAAGCACCGGAAGAAGCACAGGTCCTCATGTCCATTTTGAAGTTCAAGTAAATGGTAAAGCACAGAATCCACTGAATTATGTGAA
>CAZKKX010000001.1:81945-94275 GCA_964553505.1 uncultured Eubacteriales bacterium
TAACCTCCATTAATGAAAAAAGGCAGACAAGAGAGAGGATGGGCGACGGCCCATCCTCTGAGTGTAAGTGTAAGGTTGAAGCAATATTTCTAAGATTTAATATTTATATTTTAACTTATACTTAGACTTATACTTACAAGTTGTGAGTTTTGCTATGCCTATAACAGAAGATAGATTAAAAACATGAGATTCATATCATCTGAAGAAAAAGGCAAAGAAGCTATTTTTCTTAAACCATCCGATTTTTGAGGCTTCTTAGGAACATAAGCAGAGGGTGTGGTATTTACTTTTTTTACATTCAACATTTTAGAGATATCTGCTACACCTGCACCTTGTGAAATTCGAGATTCTCCTCTTATGGGAATAGCAGTGCTTTTAACTATTCTTTTTGCTTGATCGGGGCTGATATTGCTGTTTTTTTCGTAAAGAAGCGCTATAGCACCACTTACAAAAGGTGTAGACATGGATGTTCCGGAATGAGAAGTATAGCCGCTTGGATTTTTATTTGAGAGTGAAACGATATCAACTCCGGGAGCCATTATATCAGGCTTGATTTCTCCTGATAAGGTAGGTCCTCTGCTTGAAAATTCTGCTACAAATACATCTTCATATGAAGTTGTTCGATTGTCGTCAATAGAGCCTACAGTAATAACAAAGGGGCTTATGCCCGGAGAGTTTATGGTTCGTCTGTTGGGTCCGCTATTTCCTGCTGCGGTTACAACGCAAATACCATAATTAGATGCGGCGGCAGCACCTTTTGCGAGGGGATCTTCTCTATAAGTCGTGTCTGCAGGAGTGCCAAGGGACAAATTTAAAATTTTTATGTTGTATTTGTCTTTGTTATCTACAACCCATTGGATGCCGGCTAAAATATCTGATGTAGACCCGCTACCGGTATCATCCAGAGCTTTAACAGCAATAATATTTGCATCGGGAGCTACTCCTTTATACTTTGATGTTGAAAAACCATTTCCTGCTGCAATACCGGCTACATGAGTTCCGTGCCCGTCATCGTCATAAGGGGACTCTCGATTGTTGATTAAATCTTTGAAAGCAACGATTCTGTTTTTTGGTTTAACTAAATCACTATGTGGAGCCACACCGGTATCAACAACAGCAATACCTATGCCTTTTCCTGTATAGCCATTATCATTTACCGCGTCTGAGCCCATAAACTTTCTTGCAATATCTACAGTTTTAAATACTTTATTGTCTTCATCAATAAATTTTATCATATTATGAAGAGCAATAGGATCGACACTGTCCGAAGGAATTTCTGCGGCGACGGCATTGATAAAGGGAAGCTCATATTTAATTTTGCCATTTTTCTCTAAAACACACTCCTTTATTTCACTAATGGTTTTATTTGAATATATGATAACTTGCAGAGATTGTCTTGTTCCTGCAGAAATGCGTGCTGCGACCATTGGATGGACATATTTGGATCTCGCTTTTTTTATATTCATAAAGATCACTCCAATACTATTTTCAATTTATAATA
Organism: uncultured Eubacteriales bacterium; assembly: GCA_964553505.1. Taxonomy (GTDB): domain Bacteria; phylum Bacillota; class Clostridia; order Peptostreptococcales; family JAAYPU01; genus JAENZQ01. The sequence continues at coordinate 83,447 of CAZKKX010000001.1, forward strand.
TGTCTGATTAGAAAGGAGTGTTAAATCCAAAGAGAAACAATATTTCCATAAAGTGTATGTTACAAATATAATACAAGATGTTATAATAAATCTCTGAGGAAATACAACTTAACAACGAGGGGGAAGAGAAAAGTGAAAAGAAGAATATTTAAAATTTCTGCTGCACTTTTTTTATTGTTTTTTATTTTGTTGGGATTTTCTTCAAGGGGAATAACACATACAATTTTTAATAAAATTCAACAGCAATATCATCTATTAGTTTCTAAAAATATGGAGACCATTGAAACAGAACACTTTATAATAAGACATGAAGAAGAAGAAGTGGCGGAAGTAACGGCAAATATAGCGGAAAAGTATTATAAAAAACTGAGGGAAAAGTTTAATTACCATACTGAAGATAAAATTCCGATTATTGTTTATTCCGATATGGATAAAATGAAAAAAACAGCTGCTCTGAAAGCAGAAAGCACGCCCATGGGACTATATTCCGGGAGCACCATAAGAATTCTTTCTCCGGAACAATGGATTGATCCGGAAGAAAACATGAAAGAAATATTTGAAAAGGAAGGTCCTATTATTCATGAATTAGTCCATTATATTGTAGACGACATAACTAAAGGAAATCACCAAGAATGGTTTTTTGAAGGAATGTCGCTATATACAGAATATTTATATACGGGTTTTGTTATAGGTAAAAATAGAGAATATGATACACTCTACACGATTAGCGAGCTTGAAAACAATTTCAGGGACTTAGATCAGATAAAAGCCTATTATTCATCTTTTATGATTATAAAAACACTCGCAGAAGAAAATAATTTTGAATACCTGAATAATATGCTACAATATTTAAGTGAAGGGAAAAATTTGAAATAATGTTGAATAGGGGAGAAGAGAAATGAGCCAAAAAAGGATACTTGTAGTAGAGGATGAAAAAGCCATATCGGATATTATTAAATTTAATCTTTCAAAAGAGGGTTATACTGTTGAAACGGCCTATGACGGCGAAGAAGCCTTGACTAAGGTCTATTCTTTTAAAGCCGACTTGATTCTATTGGATATTATGCTTCCAAAAATAGATGGCTTCCAGATTTGCAAAAAAGTCAGAGAAACCTTACAGACACCTATTCTGATGTTGACAGCAAAAGAAGAAGAAGTGGATAAGGTTTTGGGCTTAGAGCTGGGGGCAGATGACTATATCACAAAGCCTTTTGGAATGAGAGAGTTAGTTGCGAGAGTCAAAGCCAATATGAGAAGAATTGATTTTGTCAATCAGTCTACAAACGAGTCCTGCATAATGGATTTTGGTGATTTATTAATAGATTTAAACAAATATGAAGTTAAAAAAAGTAATAATGTGGTTGAATTGACGCTTAGGGAATTTGAATTATTGAAATATCTGGCGGAAAGCGAAAATCAGGTGTTTACCAGAGAAAAGCTACTGGAAGAAGTATGGGGCTACGAGTACTATGGAGACATCCGTACGGTAGACGTTACCATAAGACGATTAAGGGAAAAAATTGAAGATGAATCCAGTAATCCACAATATATCATGACCAAAAGAGGAATAGGGTATTATTTCAGGAGGCCTTAAAATGTTAGGGATTCAAAAGTGGAGAAGCATAAGATGGAAATTTATTTTCATCTATTTCCTGCTGGTTTTTATAGCCATGGTCATTGCGGGTGTTTTTATACTGCAGCAGTTAGAGTCTTATCATTTAAAAACAGTACGTGACGATTTGATAGATTTTCAAGGTAGTATTGCAGGTGTTTTAGAAAAGTATGATGATTTTACAGGATATGAGGACGAGATACAAAGCAACATTCACACGTATTTGAAAGGTGTACAGCAGGAAATTTTTATTATTGATAATCATTTTAATATTATTGCATCAAACAATGAAAATTTATTGAATAGAAATGCTTCCGACATGTTGGATTTGGATTTGCTTAGAGATGGATTTATTGGCGAAATGGCTGAAAAAGACATTATAAAAGAGGGTCAAATTCCAACAAAAAACATGACTTTTCCAATAATAAAAAATAGTACCGTAAGTGGTATGATATATTTGAGGGCCGATTTAACCAATGTCTATAAAGCACTGGACGAATCTAAACTTATTTTTTTAAGAGCAATCATACTTTCATTGTTTGTTACGATTATTCTTGGATTTTTAATAGCAAGAAGCATTACCGTTCCCATCAATGATGTAACGGAAAAAGCTGAGAAAATGGCCAAAGGCGATTTTAGCCAAGAAGTAAGCGTTAAATCCGATGATGAAATCGGAAGGCTCGCTGAAATGTTTAATTATTTAAGGGGAAAACTGGAATATACTTTATCAGAAATATCCAATGAAAAAAGCAAATTAGAAACTATACTTAAATATATGGCAGATGGTTTAATTGCAGTTGATATCAATGGTTCTATAATACATGCAAACCCAGCTGCAAAGCAGATGTTTTTTATAACGGAAAATGAAATAGCTACCCAATCTTATAATAAAATTATTGGAAAGTACAGTGAAAAGTTACTCCTCTCCGAGATTCAGAACAAGTCAAAAAACTGGGAAGGAGAGATAAATTTCGAATATCGAAATTCTACTTTTCTTGCAAGATATGCACCTTTTAAAGAAGAAAATGGTGATCATATTGGAAGCGTTATGATTATACAAGACATTACAGAAAGACAAAAAATTGAAAATATGCAGCGAGAATTTGTTGCAAATGTCTCTCATGAATTGAAAACACCCCTTACCAGTATAAAAAGCTATACAGAGACTTTGCTTGAAGGTGCGCTTTATGAAACCGACGTAGCGAAGCAGTTTTTATCGGTTGTGGAAAGCGAAGCCGACCGTATGAGTCGTTTGGTGAGAGATTTATTACAGCTTTCCAGACTGGAGAATAAAAGAGAGAAATGGAATAAAGTCGAAAGCAATTTAACAGAGGTGCTGTATGGCGCAGTTTTAAAAATGCAGATAAATGCAAAAGGAAAACATCAATACTTGAACTGTCTTTTTAAGAAGGAAAACATAAATGTTTTCATCGATAAGGATAGTATTGAACAAGTGCTTTTAAATATTTTAAGCAATGCTATCAAATACACTCATGAAAACGGCAGAATTGATATTGATATCGAAAAGACCGAATATGAAGCAAAAATCATCATTAAAGATAATGGCATCGGGATTCCTGAAGAAGATTTACCAAGGCTTTTTGAAAGATTCTATCGTGTGGATAAAGCAAGATCAAGAGCATTAGGAGGAACAGGATTAGGTCTTTCTATTGCAAAACAGATTATGAAAGAACATGGTGGAGATATTATAATCCAAAGCAAAGAAGGAAAAGGAACAATAGTAGGCATCATTTTTCCATTAACACCAACAACCGATTGATGTATCTTTTGTAATATGGTACGATTTAATGACGAATAAAGAAAATCATTTAGTGAGAAGCAGAGTGCGGTCTAATAAGATAATAAAAGAGGAGTTGTTATTATATGCGGGGCAAAAAGCAGTACCTGAACAAAAGTTATTTCCCATGCAAGCATGACTTATGGATAGGTGTTATAATCTGGGTTTCCATAGGTTTGGCTTTTTATAATAGCTATGTACAGGATGCGCCCGGCAACATAAAAGGCATGATTGGTTTCATTATTTTTTTCATAGGATGGATTTGGTTAAGAACAGTTTATATTGTATATGATGAATTGTTGGTTACATGGTCGGGTCCATTTAGAAATAAAGTTCCTATTAAATATATATCCAGCATAAAACCTACAAAAAATATTTTATTTTCACCATCGTTTTCAATAAAGAATGCTCTTTGTCTGCAGGTAGGAACTAAAAGAATTGTTGTTTCACCAAGAAACAAAAAAGCCTTTATTGAAGCCTTATTGAATAATAATTCAAAAATTAAGGTAAGTAAGGATATTTATAAAAAATAAGAGACAGATAGTAAAATAAAAAACAGGATTTTGCATATTACGCAAAATCCTGTTCATATTTTCTTAAAAAAAACATAAATATTAACAGAACAAATAGGTTATAAAAGGAGAGATTAAACATGGAGGAACAAAAAACAATTAAAACCAATAATCAGAATATTATTTTAGAAAACAGAGAAAAGATAAGCGTTACAGAAGTTCAGGATGTAGAAAGCTTTGACGATGAACTGATTCAGGTTTTAACAACCAAAGGGAAGATTGTAATAAAAGGAATGAATCTTCAAGTTAAGAAACTTGATATTGAAGACGGCAAAGTAGTCATAAACGGCACCATCAATGCTATTACATATTTAGAGAAAACTGATACCAAGGGAAAAGGGTTTTTAGGTAAAATACTCAAGTAAATTTGTATAACCTATATGAGAGAAGGAATCGCATGGCAACATCTATATCTCAGCAATTATTTGAATTTTCGGTACTCCTTTATGGCGGAATCATAGCAGCCTTTATATATGATGTTATATTTTTATACCAAAATCATTTCAAACCCGGTAAATTACTATCATGTTTTCAGGATCTTTTATATTGGATAATGATGACCTCTATTATAATATATTTGCTTTATTACAGCAGTTTAGGGAGTATAAAGGGGTACTCTTTTATTGCAATGGGTTTTGGGTATTTGATTTATAAAATATTTTTAAGTAAAATCATGTATAAAACCATAGAACGGGCTGTTTTATGCTTGAATAAAGTCATTAAAACATGTGTGAAAATTCTTCGATTTGCTGATATAAATAATAAGAAAAGTGAAAATACCCATTCTAAAATGTGATATAATAAATCAAATGGAGTTCTACAATGCAAGTAAGTAAAGTATTGCTTATCGGAGAAATCGTTATCCAGGGGCTGTAGAAATGCCCACTCCATCCTGTGATGGAGTCTTAGAATTCTTAGTAATTACATAAGGGGTGGGATAACTTATGGCTGATAATAATAATCGAAAGGTAATAAATATTAAATCAAAAAAAGGAAGGTTTAAAAAAAGACGAATTATCCTGACACTGGTTATTATTTACTTAATAATTTTTTTCGCTTATCAGTCATTTCAAATAATTTCTCTTAAGAGGCAGGAGCAGTCACAGAATCAAAGGTTGGAGGAACTAAACAAGACTAAAGCAGAATATCAAGCACAATTAGATCAAGTTAACAGTCCGGATTTTATTGAAAGAATTGCTCGTGAAAATTTAAGAATGATAAAACCGGGAGAGATATTATATATCAATCCCAAAACAAACGAAAAAAATGATAGAGAACAAGAAATAAAAGAAGAATAACAATAAGAGATTGTTGAAAAAATCTATAATCTCCAGGCTTTTGAAAAATTCGAAGTTCAAGTTATTCTTCTTTAAATATTTATAAGGTGGCAATATGATAAAGGAAATCATTGTAGTTGAAGGTAAAGATGATGCAGCAGCAGTAAAAAAGGCTGTAGATGCAGAAATAATTACGACACATGGTTATGGCATCAGCAAGCAAACATATAAAAGAATTGAAACAGCGTATAAGACCAAAGGTATCATTATATTCACAGATCCGGATTATGCAGGATCGAACATAAGAAGAAAACTAACTGAAAAATTTCCGGAATGCAAACATGCTTATTTATCACAGAATGAAGCACGAAAAGGTGAAAATATAGGTATTGAAAATGCAGATGAAGAAAGCATTATCCGTGCATTACGAAAAGCGAAAGGGGCAGAAGGAAGAAAAAGAACAGAATTCACAATGGAGGATCTTTATAAATGGCTGTTGGTAGGAAATAAAAATGCTGCTCAAAACAGAGAAAAATTAGGAAATATGTTGGGAATTGGGTATGGCAATGCAAAAACTTTCTTAAGCCGTTTGAATAATTATGATATAAATAGAGAAGAATTTGAAAAAGCCGCTAAAAAAATATAATGAACCCCCATCAGAGGGAACCCTAGAGTTGTTGAAATAAAGTCAAAGGTTAGAGAGAAATAGAAATGGACAAGCTTTTTTCACCTTTAACGGTGCAACGGATAATTAAAAAATATGATTTTAAATTAGAAAAATCCTTAGGTCAGAATTTTTTGATTGACAAAAATATAATTGAAAAAATCATTAGAGCTTTAGATATACAAAAGGAAGATCTATTAATAGAAATTGGACCGGGAATCGGAACTCTAACATCTGCAGTTGCTGATTATGCAGGAAAAGTTAAAGCAATAGAAATTGACAAAAACTTGATTCCGATTCTTGAGGAAACATTGTCGGAATATGAAAATGTAGAAATTATTCATAATGATATCCTTAAAACTGATTTAAGGCAATTAATTTTAGAAGAAAAGAAACTTAAACAGGTTAAGGTACTTGGTAATTTACCCTATTATATTACCACAGCTATTATCATGAAAATTCTGAAAGAAAGAAATCGGATTTCAGATATTGTCATCATGATTCAAAAAGAAGTGGCGGATCGGATAAAAGCCTTCCCAGGTAATAAAGATTATGGATCATTATCCATTGCTGTGCAATACCTCTGTGATGTCGAACAAGTTGCATCTGTACCTAAGAATGTTTTTATCCCAAAGCCAAAAGTGGATTCTTCGGTAATTCATTTAAAAATAAGACCTGAGCCGCCGGTTCATGTTTTAGATGAAGATTTCTTTTATAAAGTTGTCAGAGCGGCTTTTGGGCAGAGACGAAAAACATTGTTGAATTCTTTGAGCAGCAATATGAATATTAATAAAGAAATCCTGAAAGAAGTGTTACTGTTTTGCAAAATTGATCCGGCAAGACGGGCAGAAACGTTGACCATAGAAGAATTTGCAATACTGGCAAACCATTTGAATCAAAAATAGTAAAAGATGAAATATGTATTATTTTCATTGTCATTCAATAATAGATATTTCATCTCCTTTTAACCACAATATTTTTTAATTATTCAGTGAGGCTTAATTATTCTTCTACCGGTATTTCAAACTGACCGGTTTGAGAATTGATGCCAATTATCCAATAACCATAATCCCCAATTTTCTTATCAGTCCCCTGTAGGGGCTGCCAGTATTGAAACCCTGATTTGCCGTTATCTGGCTGTTCCTCTTTCATATACCTGCCGGGTATACCATAGTAATAATATTTTACTGAGCTTTTTTCTTCTCTATTAATGCCAAAAATATAATGTTGATACTTATAGATAAGATCATGACAGCTGGGGCAGAATTCCCGAGGGTTGAAACAACTCATATTATATGGCCGCATATGTTCCGAGTAACCTTGCAAATAAGAGGTATTAGCAAAGGGAATACTCATCAAGTTTATAATTTTCCACCATTTACATCCTATTCTATCCTGTTCAAAGGGTTCTGTTCTGTTATAAAAAGACAGTACTTTTTCTAAATTGGTGCTGACCGCTCGAACATAATTACTGAAATAGCTGCTGGTATCAAATACCTTTTTAGATAGAGGCTTAGAGGATGTTGTTATTCTAGAATTATTAAGAGTGTTTTCTTTTACACTTTCATTTAATGGTTCAGATGTTTCAGCTGCGGTCTTCAGAGGCACTTCTTTTTCTTTCTGCTCTTCTTCAGGTTTATGTACTTCTGAACCTTCTGTAGTGATTTTTTCAGATTTTGGTTCAGTAGAAGAGGCATCTTCAGAAGAAACCTTAGAATCAGTTTCAGGAAGAGAAGAAACATCCGGTGCAAGTTTTTCAGATTTTGGTTCAGTAGAAGAAACATCTTCAGAAGAAACCTTAGAATCAGTTTCAGGAGAAGAAACATCAATAACAGATTCTTCCGAAGCAGTATTTTCTTCGATGTTTTGTTCAGTATAAGCCGTATTTACAGTATGCTCTGATGATTCTTCAGTTTCGGTATTTGAGAGACTTTCCTGCAAAACTTTTTCCTTTTCTTTGCTTTTAAGGCTGATTAGATTATCATCTGAATGGGATACGCTTCGGGATTCTTTCGAAAGATAGCCGGACAATACAGGGAAAATGGTATCGTCTTCAACAATATCTTTATTTGGCTGTGCAATAACTGCGAGAATGCTGAAATCGTACAATTCATTGCCGTCGCCATCCAAATCTAAAGGATTGAATTTTATAAAATGTTCTCCGCGCCCTTGCTTGTCGATATATAACGTGCCGGCATTAGTAAAGATAGTGTTGTCAGCTTTTTTACCAAAAAAATAAAGTTTGTAAAGATATCGAGCATCTTCATAATATTTTAGGTTTTGTACATTACATTTAAGAGTTCCTTGATTATTACGCAGCTCAATTTTCACATGGCCTTTTATGTTTTCTTTTGTATTTCTAAAGTCGCTCTTTTTATCATCAAGTATTATAAAAGAACGTGTATACTTAGAGTAATTCATTAAAAACCCCCCAATTAATTTAAACTATTATAAATATATGAATAAAAGATTAAAACATTCTCAGAGCAGCCAATAACCTCTAATTCTTGAAATAAAAAAAGGGAATAGAAAAAAAGTAGAGAATATAGAATAGGATAAAATAAGACAAAATTCTGTTATATCCGAAAGGGTGTATTATTTATGAATTGGATGGACATTAGCATAGCCATTATTTTTGTGTTAGCTGGAATTCAGGGCTATGCAAAAGGATTTATCAGATCTTTTATATGTACCACAAGCTGGATTATTTCAGCCATTTGTGCCATTAAATTTTACCCAGTTCTTTCCTATTACGTTATTGGTTATACACCTGTATATTTGAAAATTAACAGTATCATAAATGAAAAAGTAATAGCTGTATACAATACAAATATGCAGGATAAATCCTTTGACAGAGCTTCTCTTATAAACCTTCCGGAAATATTAGATAAAACATGGTTAGGAGCGGACGTATCATTAGAGGGTATAGTGGGCAATTCTCTGAGCGAAGTGGTTTCTAAGTTGTTGGTGGATATTATTAGCATTGTACTGATTATTATTGCGGTTAAAGTAATTCTTGCAATTATATCTTTGATTTTGAATCAATTTGCACAGCTCCCTGTATTAAAACAAATGAACAGGTTCAGCGGGCTATTGTTTGGGTTCATAAAAGGGGGTATAATAATATTTGTTATATTAGCTGTAAGCGTACCTGTTATAGGAATTACTGAAAGCGAATTTCTGATTCTTTCATTAGAAAATTCAACCGTCACAAAATATCTATATCATAATAATCTTTTGCTTTTTTTTATTAAACAGGCTGCCGGTTCAATATTCCCGGGATAATAAATATCGGAAAGGGTGATTTTAATGCCGATGGAGTTAAATGTTGGAGATATTGTAGAATTAAAGAAACAGCACCCATGCGGAAGTAATAAATTTGAAATTGCAAGGACAGGTATGGATTTTAGAATAAAATGTATAGAATGCGGCAAACAGGTATGGTTAAGCAGAAGTAAACTTGAAAAGAGAATAAAAAAAATAACACCTAAAAAAGAAGAGAAATAGAAACAGAAGGCAGAAAAAGAACATATACTGTTAAAGAAAAAATAAAGAAAAAAATTTATTAATATTGTTTGACAAAGGAATCTTTTTTTGTTAAAATACATACAATTTATTTAATAAAAGAATTGCTTTGATGGAACTATTATTTTTTCAGTCAGTTGGTAAAGAGAGTCGGCGGTAGCTGCAAGCCGAACCATGGAAAAAGTAAGCCTCATTCCGGAGCATTATCTCTGAAAGATTTATTTAGTAAGAGATAACGGCAGGCACCGTTATACAGCCAAGGGTTTGATGGAATCCTGTAAAGAGGCTATTTTTTAATAGCAAAAAGGGTGGTACCACGGGAACTATTACTCGTCCCTACAGATTTGTAGTGACGAGTTTTTTATTTTGGAAAAAGACCGAAGGATTTCCATTATCCGAATTTTAATCACTGATACATGTAACTTATAAATTTAAGTTACAAAAAAATTTGGAGGGTATAAAAATGTCTAAAAAAATTTTAATTTTTGACACAACATTAAGAGACGGGGAGCAATCGCCGGGTTGCAGTATGAATATCAGAGAAAAGCTTGAGATGGCAAAACAACTTGAGAAATTAAAAGTCAACGTAATTGAAGCGGGATTTCCTGCTGCTTCTCCGGGAGATTTCGCATCGGTCAAAGAGGTAGCGGAAATCATTAAGGGCTGTTCTGTTGCCGGATTGGCCAGGGCTCTAAAAACGGACATAGACAGAGCCTGGGAAGCTGTAAAAAATGCAAAAGCACCACGAATCCATACGTTTATTGCAACTTCAGATATCCATATGCGGTATAAACTTAAAATGACACCTGAACAGGTCAAAGCCAATGCGGTAGAAATGGTCTCCTATGCTAAAAAATATTGCTCGGATATTGAATTTTCAGCTGAAGATGCCACCAGGAGCAATCCTCTTTTTTTGGCACAGCTTTTTGAAGAGGTGATAAAAGCGGGGGCGACCACATTAAACATACCGGACACAGTGGGATATACAACGCCGGATGAGTTTTATAACTTTATCATGACCATTAAAGAGAATACTCCCAGTTTTGATAAAGTCAATATTTCCGTACACTGTCACAATGACCTGGGTCTTGCTGTAGCTAACTCGCTGGCTGCAGCAAAAGCCGGCGCTAATCAGTTTGAATGTACCATTAATGGGATTGGAGAAAGAGCAGGAAATGCAGCTCTTGAAGAATTGGTAATGATTCTGGATACAAGAAAAGACATCTATCAAATGACATCTGATATTAAAACTGAAGAAATAATGAGATCTTCTATGCTTTTAAGCAGAATTACCGGAGTTAAAGTTCAACCTAATAAAGCGATTGTGGGAGAAAATGCTTTTGCCCATGAATCCGGAATACACCAGCACGGAATGCTAAAT
>CAZKKX010000002.1:0-42401 GCA_964553505.1 uncultured Eubacteriales bacterium
AGAGGTGACTAACTATTAATAGTCAAGAGTTTTTCAAGAAAAGTATTTATGGCATAGCAAACAGGCCTTTTATGAGGACATAAAAAGTCTATGTTGATGATAGTTGTTAATTTAACGCTACTTTGATTTAACGAAGTTTTTCGGTATCAAATATAATATTTCTACTTTCCAGAGTATAGATAACACGAACCAGCTTTTTGGCTACATGAGACATAGCAACTCTATGGGGTTTGCCCTCACTACGTTTTTTATGGTAGTATTCAGCAAAAACAATATTGTACCTAATCAATGGTATGCAGACATTCATCAGGGTAAACCGCAAGTGAGAAGAACCTCGCTTAACCATCCTTCCACTATGCTCAGAAGTTCCTGACTGATAGTAGCCTGGTTCCAGGCCTGCAAAGGAAAGCATTTGAGCAGGAGAATCAAATTTAGATATACTACCAAATTCAGAAAGAATAACAGCTGCAGAAAGAGGTCCTACACCAGCTATTGACATTATGGGACGATTAAGGACAGTCACTAACTGAATGATCTGGGATTCTATTTTTTGGATCTCGGCTTCGATAGAAGTGTAAAGTTCCAAAAGTGATGAAAGCTGTGATTCCAGAATTTCGTTGGATTCACCCACACTGGTGCTGGCTAGATCTTTGAGCGTGAAGAACTGATTCATGGTAAACTTGCCGCGGGATATTCTTCTAAGTTCATCGTAAGAACTGGAACGCATTCTAGATATGGCCTGTGGAGAATGATATTTACTAAGTATGTAAAGGGCCGTTACGGAAAAACGATCATTAAAAAATGGCTTAAACTCAGGAAAGATATGATCAAGAACATTTGTTATCTTGACTATATAGAAACTGCGCTGCTTTACAAGAGAATCCCTGAGTCTGGTTAATGACTTGAGAGAGTACATGTGATAGAATTCCTTTGGATGGGGTTTGTACTCAACTGACATTAGCCAATGGGCAATAGACCGTGAATCTATTGCATCTGTTTTGGTTTTCCTGAGCGTCTGGCTTTTAATGAATTTACTTAGAAGAGCTGGATTGACTTCCATAAAGCTGTAGTGTGCTTTTTCAAGGAACAATTTCAGGTTAAAACCATAGTGGCCAGTTGCTTCAAACCCTATTTTGATTTCTTGAGAATGATCAAGAGAATCGAGGATTTGCAGTAAGTTGGCAAAACCTTGATGATTGTTTTGGAATGTAAGGTTCTGCTGGATGATTTCGCCTGCTTCCGTAGCAATGAAGCAGTCATGCTTGTACTTCGAAATGTCGATACCGACAAAATACATGAGAACACCTCCTAGTGATGAAAATAATGCACTGTTTGTTTTCCACAAGAGTTCCGACTTTGTCATCACGTAAATATAAACGTCAAGCGTTAACTAACTGATTACCAATTAAGACGGTAAACTGTGGTTTGAGTCACCTCATAACAGTCTGAGCTGTAAAATTATAGATACAAATCCACAGTGCAGAAATATTATATCGCCAAAATTAATTTGACGGTACAATCAGATTGGAAGAAAGGAGAAAAAATAATCCAATCACCTTAAAAAATAAGATAATTGGATTATACGTGAATATTATGAGAATACCGGACCATATCGGCATTATCCCCGATGGAAATAGAAGATGGGCACAATTAAAAGGCATGTCAAAGGAAAAAGGTTATGCATTAGGATTGAAGCCTGGAATCGATCTTTTCCACCTTTGCCAAGAAATTGGAGTGAGAGAATTGACTTTCTATGGTTTTACTGTGGATAATACAAAAAGAACAAGGGAACAAAGATTAGCTTTTACAAATGCTTGTATTGAAGCAGTGAATTTGTTTTCAAAAGAAAACGCCACTTTATTAGTTGTCGGCAACAGCGATTCCTCCATGTTTCCAAAAGAATTGTTGCCTTTTACTAAAAGAACCGTATTTGGAAACGGTGGTATGAAGGTTAATTTTTTAGTAAATTACGGTTGGGAATGGGATTTGAATTCTTTAAAATTAGTCGGAGGGTCTGGAAGAAGCATTGTCAATCATATAAAGTCCAATGATATCTCCCGGCTTGACTTAATTATACGATGGGGAGGTCGAAGGAGGTTGAGCGGGTTTTTACCTGTTCAGTCAATTTATGCAGATTTTTTTGTTCTTGATGATTACTGGCCGGATTTTAAATCGGAACACCTTGCACAGGCATTAGACTGGTACAATGAACAAGATATAACTTTAGGGGGGTAGATTCAGGAGGTATAAATGAAAAAATATTTAATTTACTTGCTTGCATCAACTACTCTGATTCTTTCTGCTTCCTGCACCACTATACTCATTGATACAAAACCACGCATTGCTGTTTCCATTGTTCCTCAAGAAACATTTATCAAAGCAGTCGCCGGTAATTTAGTACATGTCATTACTATGATTCCACCGGGATGCAGTCCTGCAAATTACCAGCCAACACCTCTTCAGATGGTTGAATTCAGTAAAGCAGATATATACTTTTCAATGGGAGTTCCTTCGGAAGAAGCCAGTATTCTTCCAAAAGTTAAGGAATTGAATAAAAACATAAAAATCGTTTCCCTCGCAGAAAAAGCAGCTGCCACATATCCTTATCTCTACTCGACAGAAATTAATTCTGATAATCAGAGTGATTCGGAACAAATAGAAAAAAATTATCATCACACAGGCAGAGATCCCCATGTTTGGCTTTCTCCAAAACGCGTAATGATAATGATAGATGCCATAAAAGATGAATTGATACTATTAGATCCAACCAATAAATTAATCTATGAAAAAAATGCCTCTGATTATATATCTCAATTAGAACACCTTGATTCTACAATTGCAAGTAATTTGAGCAGTCTTAAGCAAAAGTCATTCATAATCTATCATCCTGCTTTCGGGTATTTCGCAGACGATTACGGCTTGAATATGGTAAGCATTGAAAAAAACGGAAAAGAAACTTCTGCAAAAAGAATTCAAACTGTTATCGACTATGCAAAAAAAGAAAAAATAAAGATTGTTTTTTATCAGGAGGAATTTGATGGTCATCAGGCAGAAATCATTGCTACGGAAATTAAAGGAGCAACCATTAAAGTAACCCCTTTGTCTCCGGATTACATAGATAATCTAAAATCTATTTCGGACACCTTCAAAAAAGTGATGGAATAAATAACTTCTGCTAATTTTATATTTCCGTATTACTACCTCATGATCATCCACCGAGGGTTTTTTTATACAAAATTTTCTTTAGAAACTGTCCTGTATACGATTTGTTGCATTTTACTATTTCTTCCGGCGTTCCCTTTGCTATGACAATACCGCCTCTATCACCGCCATCTGGCCCCAAATCAATAATATAATCGCTAACTTTGATCACATCCAGATTATGTTCGATTACTATAACGGTATTTCCGCCTTCTACTAATTGACCTAATACCGAAATTAACTTGTTGACATCTTCAAAATGCAGACCGGTAGTAGGTTCATCCAGAATATACAAGGTCTTGCCAGTACTTCTTTTACTCAGTTCCGATGACAGCTTTATTCGTTGCGCTTCTCCTCCTGAAAGTTGTGTTGAAGGCTGTCCAAGTCTTATATACCCCAATCCTACATCATAAAGAGTCTGCAGTTTTCTGGTAATAACAGGGATGTTCTTAAAGAACCCCAATGCTTCCTCAACCGTCATTTCAAGTACTTCATATATATTCTTATCTTTATATTTTACCTCCAGAGTCTCCCTGTTGTACCTCTTTCCTTTGCATACCTCACACGGTACATAAACATCCGGAAGAAAATGCATTTCAATCTTTATAATGCCATCACCATTACAGGCTTCACATCTGCCTCCTTTTACATTAAAACTAAAACGTCCCTTATTGTATCCCCTCATCTTTGACTCGGGAATCTGTGCAAATAAATCTCGTATATGTGTAAATACACCTGTGTAAGTAGCAGGGTTTGAACGTGGTGTTCTTCCAATAGGAGATTGATCAATATCAATAACCTTATCAATATATTCAACACCCTCAATAGACTGGTGTGTTCCCGGTCTTGTTTTAGCACGATTTATGGAAGCTGCCAGACTTTTATATAGTATTTCGTTAATCAGGCTGCTTTTTCCAGAGCCGGATACGCCAGTAACACATGTGAACACTCCCAATGGGAAATCTACCTGTATATTTTTAAGATTATTTTCTCGCGCCCCTTTTATGGTGATATGTTTTCCATTGGGTCTTCTTCGTTTTAAAGGAATTTCCACTTCTTTCTCGCCTCTTAGATACTGCCCTGTGATAGATTCTCTACAGGCTTTAATATCTTCAATTGGACCTTCTGCAATAATTTCACCACCATGGACCCCGGCGCCCGGTCCTATATCAATAATATGGTCCGCTGCATACATAGTATCTTCATCATGCTCTACAACCAAAAGCGTATTACCTAAATCCGTAAGATTTCGTAACGTCTTTAAAAGTTTTTCGTTATCTTTTTGATGAAGTCCTATACTGGGTTCGTCCAATATATAGAGTACCCCTACAAGCCTTGACCCTATCTGTGTTGCCAGTCTTATTCTTTGAGATTCTCCTCCAGATAACGTACCGGCTGAACGGGACAGAGTGAGATAATCTAAGCCCACATCAACTAAAAAATCTAATCTGCTTCTGATTTCTTTTATTATTTGAAAGGCAATCAGCTGATGTTTTTTAGAGAGTTCCAGGTGATCAAGAAAATTAAGGGCCTCTCTTACAGACATATCTGCAAACTCAGAAATATTTATACCTCCGATTGTGACAGCCAAAACCTCAGGCTTTAGACGCTTGCCGGAACAATGATTGCAACGTTTAAGACTCATAAATTCTTCAATTTTTCCCTTAATATATTCCGATTGCGTTTCTCGATATCGTCTCTCTAAGTTATAAACAACGCCTTCGAACGCCTGATTCACAAAGGACTTGAATCCTCCACCTTTGCTTTCATAGTAATATTTTAATTTCTTCTCCTTTGTTCCAAAAAGTAACTCTTTAATAAACTGTTCAGGTAATGACTTAACCGGTTCGTGTAAATTGACATGATGCGCTTCAGCCAAAGATGAAATTATTCTATGATAATATCCCCCTTCTTCCATGGAGGAAAAAACGGAACCAAGAGCACCGTCATTAATATTTAAGTTTTTATCTGTAATCACCAATTCAGGATCTATTTTTTGGATAAATCCCAGTCCATTGCACCCTGAGCAGGCTCCAAAAGGGCTGTTGAATGAAAACATCCTGGGTTCCAGTTCCTCAATACTAATACCATGTTCCGGACAAGCAAATTTGGTACTGAAAAGCAAATCTTCACCTTGCAGGACATTAATAATAACCAGACCTTCCGCATGATTGAGAGCCGTCTCTATAGAGTCGGTCAAGCGGGTCTCTATCCCTTCTTTGACGATGATTCTGTCTACAATAATTTCTATAGTATGTTTATATGTTTTTTCGAGCTTCACATCTTCTTCATTGATGTCATATATATCTCCATCCGCTCTGATCCTGGTGAATCCTTCCTTTCTAATACGCGTCAAAACTTTTTCATGTTCACCTTTGCGTGCTCTGACAACCGGAGATAAAATCTGGATCCGTGTTCCTTTATCCAATTCCATAACTTTGTCAACAATCTGGTCAATTGTTTGCTGCGTGATTTCCCTTCCGCATACCGGACAATGGGGAATACCTATTCTTGCATACATCAGACGAAGATAATCATAAATCTCCGTAACCGTCCCCACTGTTGAACGTGGATTTTTGCTGGTGGTTTTCTGATCGATGGAAATAGCCGGGGACAATCCTTCTATATACTCCACATTGGGTTTTTCCATTTGCCCTAAAAACTGTCTTGCATATGCCGACAAACTTTCCACATATCTACGCTGCCCTTCAGCATAAATGGTATCAAATGCCAGAGAGGATTTACCCGATCCGCTCAATCCTGTAATGACAATCATTTTATCCCTTGGTATACGTACATCTATATTCTTTAAATTATGTTCTTTGGCACCTTTTATATATATATCTTTCGTCATAAAAACCTCCGGTTATCCTAAACTTCTATCAATTTTGCCTTTTATTTTTTCTCTATAATCTATTCTTTAATTCAACTATTTTATCCCTAAGTTCGGCAGCTCTTTCAAACTGAAGATTAGTGGCAGCAACTTTCATTTCACCTTCCAATTTGGTAATTAGTTTTTGAAGTTCATGAATTGACATTTGCTCTTCAGCTCCATCAACATAATATTTATCTTTTTCTTCCGCAGCATGTGTTGCTTCAATAATACCTCTAATCTTTTTCATAATGGTTTTAGGCTCAATATTATGAACTTGATTATACTCTTTCTGAATTCTTCTTCTTCTATTTGTTTCTGACATGGCTTTGCTCATAGCTTCTGTTATCCTATCCGCATACATTATAACTTTTCCGTTCACATTTCGTGCCGCACGACCTATAGTTTGAATCAATGAAGTTTCTGTCCTTAAAAATCCTTCTTTATCCGCATCTAAAATAGCTACCAGAGAAACTTCAGGAATATCCAAACCTTCTCTTAAAAGATTAATACCCACAAGAACATCAAATTCTCCCAATCGTAAATCTCTCATAATCTCAACTCGTTCAAGGGTATCAATTTCGGAATGTAAATACCTTACCCGTATTCCTGCTTCCTTTAAATAGTCAGTTAAGTCTTCTGCCATTTTTTTTGTCAATGTCGTAATAAAAACCTTTTCATTATTAGGAATAACATTATTGATTTCTTTTATTAGGTCATCTATTTGTCCATGGGTTTTCTTTACTTCAATTTCCGGATCCAGCAAACCTGTGGGTCGAATAATCTGTTCCGCCGTAATCCCTTTGCTTTCAGTCTGCTCATAAAGGGCCGGTGTTGCACTAACGTATATAGCTTGGTTTATTATATCTTTAAATTCGTCAAAAGAAAGAGGTCTGTTATCAAGTGCGGAAGGAAGCCTAAACCCATATTCTACTAAAACTTCTTTCCGTGACCGATCACCTGCATACATGGCTTTGAGCTGTGGCACCATAACATGCGACTCATCGATAATAATCAAAAAATCATCGGGAAAATAGTCTATAAGTGTATAAGGTCGTGTTCCCGGAGGCAATCCATTCAAGTGTCTCGAATAATTTTCAATACCTTTGCAAGTACCAATTTCCCTGAGCATTTCTATGTCATAACTTGTTCTTTGTTCAATTCTTTGGGCTTCTAACAATTGTCCTTTATTTTTAAAATATTGTATTCTTTCTTCAAGTTCTTCCTCAATACCGGTAATTGCCCGCTCCATATTATCTTTAGTAGTAACATAATGAGAAGCCGGAAAAACCGATACATGGTTTCTCAATCCCATAATTTCTCCTGTAAGTGTATTAATTTCTTTTATGGTTTCAACCTCATCTCCGAAAAGTTCTACCCGAATGGCACTCTCAGCACCTGCAGGGTAAATATCTATGGTATCTCCTCTCACTCTAAAAGTGCTTCTAATAAAATTAATATCATTCCTTACATATTGAATATCAACAAGCTTTTTCATAATATCTTCCCTGCTTTTAATCATGTCTGGCCTGAGAGAAAGAACCTGGCTCTCATAATCAACAGGACTTCCTAACCCATAAATACATGAAACACTTGCCACAATAACAACATCCCTTCTCTCAGAGAGAGCAGCTGTGGCGGAATGCCTCAATTTTTCTATTTCATCATTAATCTGAGAATCCTTTTCGATATAAGTATCTGTATGGGGTACATAAGCTTCAGGTTGGTAATAGTCATAATAGCTTACAAAAAATTCAACCGCATTATCCGGAAAAAATTCTTTAAATTCTCCGTAAAGCTGGGCAGCAAGTGTTTTATTATGAGAAATAATCAAAGTTGGGCGCTGCACTTTTTCAATCACATTGGCCATGGTAAAAGTTTTTCCTGAGCCTGTTGCACCTAAAAGAGTCAGGTGTTTTTTGCCTGAAATGATACCATCTGAAATTTTGGCAATTGCCTGAGGCTGATCTCCTGTTGCTTTATATTCAGATATGACTTTAAATTCTCCCACAAAGATACCTCCCGCTAATAAAGCTACATTAAATAATAAATAATAAAGGTAGAAAAACCTCTAACCTCTAAGTATTATACCATATTGTGATTAATATGCAAACATATGTTCTTTTTCTAATAAAATTCAGCAAATGAAATATACCATTGCGGTATTATAATGTCAAGGATGAACAGGGGATATTAATGGATAATGGATATGGATAATGAATAAGGAAAAAATTGTGTTGTTGAAACTGCCTGGTTTGGTAAGGGTTTTTCGGTTAAACCTTTTCTTTATACTTTAATTAATATAGGTATTTTAAAAAATTTTTATACTAAAAAGAGACATTCCATTTCCGGCAGTTATTCTGCATTGAAAAAAGTAATGTCTCTTTAATGTTTTAAATTATGATTTTATTTTATTACGGTAATACACTTTTATGGTACCAGCAATTCTTGTCCTGGTAGAATCAGGTGTGGGTTATTCATATCATTAATTTCTGCCAGTTCTTGCCACGTTGTTCCGAATTTCTCAGCTATTTTCCACAAAACATCTCCTGAAACAACCACATATTTTCCGTGTTCCGATTCCGTTACTTCCTCCGGTTGTACATCAGCCTCATCCTCAGGTTCTGCAACAACCTCATCCTCCGGCTCTGCAACAATCTCATCTTCTTCAAGTAATTCAACAACGGCAATTCTGTTTTCCAATGCCGGAGCAATTGTGCCTTCTGCTTCTATGTACTCCATAACAGCTTCATCCAGAGACATATACTCATTTACTGTATCCTTATCTGCAAACATAGTATAATTATCTCCTCCTGCCGCAAGGAAGTCATTTGTTGCAATAACATATTCTTTATCCATTTGCAGGGCTTCACCATTGATTTTTATATCCACTATTCGATCTCCTGTGGCTTTATTCAAATCAATGGCATATGATATTCCGGATACATGAGGGAATGAACCTGTAGCCTCAGGATATCCGGAAGATCCGTGTTCAAGAGCCGCTTTAATATCTGTTCCGCAAACTTTTTTGGTTACAATGTAATTTCCAAAGGGCAAAACTGTAATAATTTCTTCTTTTGTGATGTCGCCTTCGTCAATAGAGGCACGAATTCCGCCGCCGTTTGTAAGCGCAGCATCCGCACCTGTGATAGCTACCATTGCATCTGTAATCAAATTCCCAAGATTTGTTTCTTTAGTTCTGACATCTTCCCTTTCGCCATCCAAAGCAACCGATGTGCTTCCAATAACCTGTGCTAATATATTTTGCTGCTCATTTTTTATGGAATCTATAAGGGCTACTACTTCGAGATCTTCTTCGTATAGCGAATTTGCATCTTCTTTTGTAATTATATCGGCACTAAAAGTTATTTCGTCTCCCAAAACTATAATATCCACAATACCTAAGTTTTTGCCATATTCCCCTGTACTTACAATCAATGTTTCCCCAACCTTAAATCCGTTTTCATATTCGGAATGGCTATGTCCGTCAACAATAATATCAATACCTTCAACCTGTTCGGCAACCATTATACTGGTATATTCACTGGTCTCGTCATCTCCAAGATGTGCCAATGCAATGATAACATCCGTATCGTCCATCAGCTCTTCTGCCATTTCTTCTGCGATTTCAACAGGATTTTCAAAAGTAAGCCCTTCTACATTTTTGGGATGTGTCTTGTAAGTTGTTTCCGGTGTGGCTAAACCGAAAATTCCAATTCTAACACCATCAATTTCTTTTATGATGTAAGGGTTCATGTAATCATTGCCGTCCGAATCGAAAACATTGGCACAAATCATATCAAAATCTGCCATATCCTCTAATTCCAATAATCTGGTTTTCCCATAATTAAAATCATGATTCCCCGGGACCATTAAGTCATACCCTACGGTGTTCATAACTTGTATAATGCTTTCTCCCTCAACTAATGTTGCAAAAGTAGTTCCATGAAATGTGTCACCGGCATCCAAAACTATAATATTAGAACCAGATTCTTTTAAGTCATTAATAATAGCTGAAATCCGAGAAAAACCCATACCATCTCCTTCTTCGACTCTTCCATGGATGTCATTGGTATGTACAATGGTAATAACTTTTTCCGTTGTATCCCCTTCTGCAAATACGGTAAAAGTACTCATTACCAAAATCAAGCATAATACAATGATGGTCGTTTTTCTCATTTTTCTCATACTTCTTTTCCTCCTTCATTATCATTTTATTTTGGAATG
The DNA here is from genome assembly GCA_964553505.1 of uncultured Eubacteriales bacterium. Classification (GTDB taxonomy): domain Bacteria; phylum Bacillota; class Clostridia; order Peptostreptococcales; family JAAYPU01; genus JAENZQ01. The sequence continues at coordinate 10,301 of CAZKKX010000002.1, forward strand.
AAAATATATAATTAGGGCTCTCTGAATACCTTAAACCAGACTATTCAGTAGACCTTAATTAAATCAAGAAGAAATTAAGAATTATTTTAAAATATTATGTATGTTAGAATTGAATTCTATTTAAAATACTGGTATGATATTTGTTGAAGTGCGGGTGTAGCTTAATGGTAAAGCTCCGGCTTCCCAAGCCGGTAACGTGGGTTCGATTCCCATCATCCGCTCCATTATTTAATATGACATTTTTTTTAATCTTTGAGAAAATCTATAAAATCAGTTCTATTATATCATTTAAATAGTATGATAAGTACTTTTTTTTTCAATCAAGTAGGAAGGAAATGAACGTTCGACCATTAGGCTTCTCCCATGCTGAGCGCATTTGAAAAACGATATCATATATGATATCGTTATGTTTCAATTCTTGATATTTTAAACCTTCCTATTCTTCTGATTATTTTTTTGAAAAACTTCCTCAGTGCTCACAAGATGTTTTCTCAGCATCTCAGGAAACCCGGATTTATCATCTTTTCTTAGCTCGTATACCAGTTCTTTATGCCATTTAACGATTTGCTTTTTAATGTTAGGATTATATTGAAAGGCTTGTTCTATAAATTCTCCCAACTGGTTATATATACTTAAATACATGTTTACCAAGTAACGATTTTTTGTACTCTTAGCAAGTAAAATATGAAAATCAAAGCCATAATGGCTCATGGCCTCTACATCAGACGATTGATCCGCCTCTTCCATTCTTTTAACTATTGTTTCCAATTTATCAATCTCTTCTTCGGATATATGATTAATTAAAACTTCCGCAGCAGCTGTCTCAATAATTCTACGTGCCTCAAGAAGTTCGAAGGTGGTTTTTGTTTCAATATATAAGGGTTCCGTATCTACCCATCTCCTGGGATCTCCATTTATAATAATGGTCCCTAATTTCGGATTTTGTTTTACAACGCCCATCATCTCCAACTTCTGTATTGCTTCACGCAAAGAAGATCGTCCTACACCCAGCTGCTTGGAAAATGCTAATTGATTGGGAAGTTTGTCCCCTTCTCTAAGAGTATCATTCTCCAGCATCTTTTTCACTTCATCAATAATATATTCAGATATCTTTTTCTTTCGAATTACTCTATTCATTAAAGCTCATCCATTCATTTCAGCTGTATTATTTTGATTCAGGCTTGAAAAATTGGCATTCTTTTTCATTTGTTCCCGGATAACCTATTCTTATAAAAGCTAAATTTATACTTTTTTCAAAGATTGTCAATTTGTCAAGCATGAGCCTTTTTGTTTTACTACTATTCTTTTCTTTTCCCTAAATTGTATTGGTAGAAATCATGCTCTGTACTGGAAAGATGTCCCTCAACCATTTTTGGGAAATTAGATTTATCTTCTTTCTTTAATTCTGCTACTAATTTTTTATGCCATTCAATGGTTTGTTTCTTAATGTTTGGATTGTATTCAAAAGCTTCTTCGATAAATTCTCCTAACTGATTATACATACTGAGATACATATTGATTAGATAACGGTTGTTCGTACTTTTAGCAAGCAAAATGTGAAAGTCAAGATCATAGTTGCTCAACGCATCCACATCAGTTGATTCATATGCTTTTTCCATTTTTTGTACAATTGAATCCAACTCATTGACTTCTTTATTCGTAATATGCTCAATCAAAACCTCTGCCGCAGCAATTTCAATAATTTTACGCGCCTCCAAAAGCTCTCTGGTGGTTTTAGGATCCAAATACAGTGGAGTCTCAATGGTGTTTACCCATCTATCCGGATTGCCATTTATAATAACAGTACCCAATTTAGGGTTTTGCTTTACAACACCCATCATCTCCAGTTTCTGCAAAGCCTCCCTTAACGAAGACCGGCTGACACCCAACTGCTTTGAGAATGTCAATTGGTCGGGAAGTTTATCCCCTTCATTCAAAGTTTTGTCTCGAAGCATATTTTTGACTTCATCAATAATATATTCCGACAATTTTTTCTTCCGAATTACTCTTTCCATTAGTTTCCTTCCTTTATATAGTATTAATTTTGTAAATAATTTTAATCTCTGCACTTGCAATGATTTTATTCACTCATAAATCTTATCATATAATCATAGGCTTGGAAAGTTTTTTGTTAATAATTTGTCATCAATTACCAGCATAGACATTTCATCAGCTATAATTTAAAAAATGGAAATACTCTATTATTCATTATCATGAAAGGCTGCTTTATAAAGCAGCCTTTGAGATTGTTGAAAAAGCCTACAATCTCCAGGCTTTTGAAAAATTCGAAGTTCAAGGCGCGCTGAGAGCGAGCAGCGGAGCTTACTTCAGGTAAGTGAGCATGTTCGCTTGAAAGCAGTAACGCAGAAATTCGGAGATTTTCAACAGCCTGAAAGGCTGCTTTATAAAGCAGCCTTTCATGGGCTTATATTGGTATTTATAAAATTACCGCTCCTTTATCTGCAGAAGATGCTGTTTTCGCATACATTCTCAAATAGCCGTTTGGCACTTCTTTCTGAGGAGCTTTCAAACATTGCAGTCTTTTTTCGATTTCTTCATCGCTTAATTCAATATCCAGAAGTCCTTCTGTTACGTCAATTTTTATTATGTCCCCGTCCTCAATAATGGCAAGAGGACCGCCTTCCGCTGCTTCAGGAGAAATATGCCCGATGAATAGCCCGTTATTGGTACCTGAGAATCGTCCGTCTGTAATAAGTGCCGTGGTAAGGTTTAATCCCATACCGTATAAATACTTCATGGCCTTATACATTTCACGCATACCAGGTCCGCCTTTAGGTCCTTCATAACGAATCACCACTACATCTCCGTCCTTCACTTCTCCTCCAAGAATAGACTTATTCGCTTCCTCTTCGCTGTTATATACCTTAGCTTTTCCACGAAACTTATATAAGGACGGATCAAATGCACCCGGTTTAGTAATACCGGTGTTCGGTGCCAGATTTCCTCTTAGAATAGCTACTCCTCCGGTATCATTGAACGGTTGCTCAGCCGTTTTTATGACTTCAGGATTTTCAGGAAATAAAAATTTATATTCTTTAAGATTTTCACCCAATTTTTTTCCGGTACATGTCATTACTTGAGTATCAATCCTGTTACCCAAATTATTCATTACGCGAGGAATCCCGCCTGCCCTATAAAAATCTTCCATATCCCACTTGGAAGCCGGGTTAACTTTAGCAATTTGAGGCGTGGTTTTATTCAACTGTTCAAATTCATCCACAACATTCATTTCCAAACCTGCTTCATGAGCAATAGCGCTCAAATGCAGCACAGCGTTAGTAGAACCGCAGGTAGCCATCGTTACTTTAATTCCGTTTCTTATAGCCTCATCTGTTATAATATCTCGTGCTTTGATTCCTTTTTCTGCCAATTCGCATATTTTTATACCGGACATATAGGCTGTCCCCAGCCGATCCGAATAAGTTGCCGGTATCAAAGCACTTCCCGTTAGACTCATCCCTATGGATTCTGTTATACACACCATGGTATTTGCAGTGCCATAAAAAGCACAGGAACCGCACCCGGGGCACGCAACATTCTCAAGAGATAAAACCTGTTCTTCGCTGATTTTCCCTCCATGCAGCATCCCAACAGCCTCATCTACGGAAGTAGCATCTGTTTTTCTACCGTCAAATTCCGTACCACCCATCATGGGACCTCCGTTTACTAATATGGCCGGGATATTTAATCGTGCTGCTGCCATAAGCATACCGGGAACAATCTTATCACATGATGCCAATAAAACTATCGCATCTAATCTATGGGCCTGAACCTCAATTTCAATGGAATTACATATAACTTCTCTCGAAGGAAGTATATATTTCATCCCCTCATGTCCATTGGCAATACCGTCACAAGCACTGATGACACCAAATTCTACTGCTGTTCCGCCACCCCTGTATATACCTTTCTTAACAAACTCACTCACCTGATTTAAATTAAAATGTCCGGGTACCAAAGTGCTCCATGAGTTTGCGATGCCGATAACCGGTCTGTCGGTCAATTCTTCATCCGTATATCCCATGGATTTATACAGAGAACGGCAAAATGCATTATCTGTACCTTTCAAGTTATCTGAACTCCGATACTTCATTTACATACCTCCATTTCCACAGTATAAAACTTAAGCCTCTGCTAACCTTTTATAGGTTTCATACCTTTCTTTCGCATCCGCAACAGCCTGATTAAAGAGCACATCGACCTGTTCCGGGAAAGAACGTTCAAGAGAAGCATATCTGTTTTCACTGTAAAGAAACTCTTTCAGATCCGCTTTTGGCTCCTTTGAATCTAATATAAACGGATTCTTACCTTCAGTTTTTAACAACGGATTATATCTGTAAAGATGCCAGTATCCGGCTTCCACTGCCCGCTTCATCTCTTCCTGGCTGTGAGACATCCCGATTTTTAATCCATGCTCCGCACAAGGGCAATAAGCAATTATAAGTGAAGGTCCCGGATAAGCTTCTGCTTCTCTAATCGCTTTCAATGTTTGTGCCTGATCAGCACCCATGGCTACTTGTGCAACATAAACATACCCGTAACTCATCGCCATAAGTCCTAAATCCTTTTTCTTTATTTTCTTTCCTGAAGAAGCAAATTTGGATACCGCTCCGGTCGCCGTAGCTTTTGAGGCCTGACCACCTGTATTGGAATAAACTTCCGTATCCAAAACCAGCATATTGATATCTTTTCCTGATGCAATTACATGATCCAATCCACCATATCCGATGTCATATGCCCATCCGTCTCCTCCAAATGCCCAGACAGATTTTTTTGTCAGGTACTCTCTGTTTTCAATAATTGTATCTATTTGTATCTTTTCGCTTTGATCTTTTGTTTTATATTTTTCAAGAACCTTTATTAATTCATGGGATACCGCCGACGTTTTTTCTGCTTGGTCTTTTTCTGTCAGGTATTTTTCTGCTATATCTTTCAACTCTTCTACTGCAGACAGCTTTTTAATGCTTTCAGTTAATCGTTCTCTTATCTGCTCAGCTGCAAGAAGCATTCCATAAGCATATTCTGCATTATCTTCAAATAAAGACATTGCCCATGCAGGTCCGTGCCCCTTCTTATCTACAGTATAAGGCATAGAAGGCGTACTTCCTCCATAAGCGGAAGAGCATCCTGATGCATTAGCCACATACATTCTGTCTCCAAACAATTGAGTTATTAGTTTTATATAAGGTGTTTCCCCACAACCGGCACAGGCACCTGAAAATTCAAACAGAGGCTGTGCAAATTGGCTGCTCTTTACAGAATTACTGTTTACGGCATCCTTTTTAACGGATACTTCCTTCATAGCAAACGTCCAGTTTTCTTGCTGAGCTAACTGAGAATCCAAAGGTTTCATTGTTAATGCAGTATCTTTAGCGGGACAAATGCTAACACAACTTCCACACCCCGTACAATCCATTGGGGAAATCTGCATTCTATATTGATACTTATCAAGGTTTTTACCAATAGCTTTTTTAGTATTAAACCCTTCAGGTTTTTTAAGAGCCTCTTGCTCATTTAGTAAGACCGGCCTGATAACCGCATGTGGGCAAACATAGGCACACTGATTACATTGTATGCATTTATCCATATCCCATTCGGGCACGTCCACTGCGACACCACGTTTCTCATAGGCGGTTGTTCCTGGCGGAAATGATCCGTCTTCCATTCCGACAAAAGTGCTGACAGGTAATGAATCACCTTCCTGTCGATTCATGACTGATACTACATTTTTTATGAAATCAGGAACCTGTTCATCTTCCTTTTTAACAGCTTCACTGTTTGCCCATTCTTTAGGAATCTCAACTCTTTTTATATGTGAAATCCCATAATCTACCGCAGCATTATTGATATCCACTACGTTTTGGCCGCCTTTGGCATAATAGCTTTTATAAATTGCCTGTTTCATATAATCCACCGCTTCGTCCAATGGGATGATGTCGACCAATTTAAAGAAAGCCGCCTGTAATATGGTATTTATTCTTCCTCCCATCCCAAGTTCCTTAGCAATAGAAGTAGCGTCTATTGTATAAAACTGCGCTTTTTTTAGTGCCAACATTTTTTTCATCTCAGCCGGCAGTCTTTTATCCAAGTCTTCATTCGACCAACCGCAATTCAACAGGAATATACCACCTTGTTTTAAATCCTTTACTAAATCATACTTATCGATATATGAAAGATTATGACAAGCAACATAATCCGCTGAATTTACCAAATAGCTGGAACGAATAGGCTCTTTACCAAATCTAAGATGAGATTGAGTCAAACCCCCGGATTTTTTTGAATCATATACAAAATATGCCTGTGTATACAGTTCCGTATGCTCGCCGATGATTTTGACCGTATTCTTATTAGCACCTACCGTACCGTCAGAACCTAACCCCCACACTTTACAGCTTTTTACATCTTTTGAAGTCACAACTATTTCTTCTTTTACAGGCAGTGAAAGATAAGTAACATCATCTTCAATACCAATAGTAAAGTTATTCTTAGGATCTTCTGATGCCAAGTTGTCAAATACAGCACAGAGCTGGGCAGGTGTTGTATCCTTTGACGAAAGACCATATCTTCCACCCACAATTTCCATGGGGATACCCTTTTGCTTAAATATGGTACAGATATCCTGATACAAAGGCTCTCCGATGCTTCCAGGCTCTTTTGTGCGGTCCAAAACAGCTATCCTTTTTGCAGTTTCAGGAACAGCCTTAAAGAAATGTTCCGTTGAAAAGGGACGATAGAGGTGTACATTGATAAAACCAACCTTTTCGCCTTTGGCAACCAGATAGTCTATGGTTTCTATCAATGTGTCACATACGGAGCCCATAGCAATTATGATTCTTTCGGCATCTTCTGCCCCATAATAATTGAAAAGTTTGTAATCCCTTCCCGTCAGCCGATTGATTTCTTCCATGTAATGTTCTACCGTTTCAGGAATATCGGTATAAAAATTATTACAAGCTTCTCTTTGCTGGAAAAAAATATCGGGATTCTGAGTCGTTCCTCTGGTACAAGGATGTTCAGGGTTTAAGGCCCTTTTTCTAAAAGATTTAATGGCATCTTTATCTACCAACTTTTCCATATCCTCATAATCAAGAGCATCTATTTTTTGTACTTCATGTGAGGTTCTGAAACCATCAAAAAAATGAAGAAAAGGAACCTTTCCACGGATTGCGCTTAAATGGGCTATCGCTCCCATGTCCATAACTTCCTGAGGGTTTGCTGCTGATAACAACGCAAATCCCGTTTGCCTACAGGCCATTACATCAGAATGATCTCCGAAAATGGACAATCCATGAACAGACAATGTTCTCGCAGAAACGTGAAACACACCGGGCAATAATTCTCCGGAAATTTTATACATATTAGGAATCATTAATAAAAGCCCTTGTGATGCCGTGTAAGTCGTGGTTAAAGCGCCGGCTCCTAATGAACCATGCACCGTTCCGGAAGCACCGCCTTCCGATTGCAATTCTACAACATTTACTGTTTGCCCAAAAATATTTTTTCTACCTTCCGCAGACCACTGGTCCACCAATTCTGCCATAGGGGAAGAAGGTGTTATTGGAAAAATACCGGCTACTTCGGTGAATGCATATGAAATATATGCTGCAGCAGTATTCCCATCTATTATTTTTATTTTTCTCGACATTTGTGTCCCTCCTTTTTTTGTCTTTACGGGATAAGCAAGAAAATCTTTAACAAACAAAATTTTTCTTTCCCTAACAGCCGTACTACAGCTCTTTTATTCTTTTACAACCCCACATACTGGTACCGGCATACATAAGGAGGTTGAGTATATCCTGTTTAACAATTATCTATTTTGTGATTTACTTTATTTATAATTTTAGTATATTTTTGTTATTATAAATCACTATAAAGGCATTTTGCAATTTTGATAAAATCTTTATCTCTTTTCTCAATGACTTTTTCGCCTCTTCCATTTGAATAATCATAAAAACCTTTGCCGGTTTTAGTACCATAAGCATTCTCTTCATAACACTTTTTCAATAAATCCGGTACCCCTTTCTGATTACTCAAATCATCAAAAAGATAACTTCCTACGTTATAAAAAGTATCCAGTCCACCTAAATCAACAGTCTCAAAGGGACCGATACAAGCATATCTCATTCCGAGACCATATTTCATTACGTTATCTACATCCTCTAAATCTGCAATATCATTTTCAGCAATATACAATGCTTCTCTTAAAACAGCATATTGTAATCTGTTAAGAACAAAACCCTTGACATCTTTTTTTACTATTACCGGTTTTTTGTGAATGGATATTGCCAAGTCTCTTGCAATTTCCACCGCTTCCTGTGATGTTTTATCTCCGGATATTACTTCAACCAAAGGTACTATATGAGGCGGATTTACCCAATGCATACCTGCAAAGCGTTCCGGTTTCTTTACAGCCTCGGCTATCTTTGTAATGGACAGCCCGGAAGTATTTGTGGTCAGCACCGAATCCTCCGGAGCGATGGCGGATACTTCTTCCCAAAATTTCTTTTTAATCGATAGTTTCTCAACAATGGCTTCAATAACATAGTCGGCCTTACTGAAGCAGCTTACGTCTGTGGAAAATGAAATGTTTTTAATAATCTGCTTGGATAGTTCCTCCGTAATACTTCCCTCTTCTATTGAAGCTTTTTGATTAATTGTAATCAGTTCTTTTCCTTTGCCAATGGCTTCTTCAAAAATATCAAATAATATCACTTTGTATCCATATTGAGCGAAAATTTGAGCCATTGATGATCCCATTAGACCCGCACCGGCAATTACAATCATATTGATATCTTTTTTCACATTCTGTCTCTCCTTTCTTTATTATTCTATTCCAATACTAATCAAATTTTGTTAGACCATGGAGTCTGGCAGCCATAAGATCAACTGTGGAACGAATATAACCAATATCAGCAAAATAGCCATCATAGCCAGGAAAGGCATCGATCCTCGGAATATTTCTCCAACGCCGACACGTTCCTTCAGTTTCATTCCCTGTAAAGATGATTGAACCGTAAATACGGAGATTCCAAATGGAGGCGTAATCAAGCCCATTTCAACTGCGATGATCATTACAACACCATACCACAGAGGATCGAATCCCAATCCGATAATAACCGGCACTGCAATAGGCGTTGTCAACAAAATAATTGAAGTGGCATCCAAAATGCATCCCAAGGCAATCTGAAGTGCACATAGAACCAATACAATGATTATAGGTGCCACAGGTAATTCCACTACAAAATTTCCTATCTTATTTATAACACCGCTGAGAGACAGCATCCTGGAAAACATCTGAGCCGAAATCAAGAGAAACAGGATGGAACCGCTTGTTTTTCCAGTATCCAGTAACGCATTCCAGAAACGTGCCCAAGTAAATTTACCTTTTACAATCATGAGCACCAAAGTGACAAAACATCCTACACCGCCTGCTTCCGTCGGAGTAAAGTATCCGCTCCACATACCGCCGAAAATAATGATAATCAATAATACAAAAACCGCAGGTCTTAATAATACTTTATACGCAGGCTCTGCATCTTCTTCGTTTTCATATATTGCCTTTGCTCCGATTTCATCAGGATAACGCTTTCCAATATAAAAAATAACAACACAATATAAAAACGTAAGAATAAGACCTGGTACAATTCCTCCAAAGAACAGCTTACCAATGGAAACTTGCGCAACAGATCCATATACAATCATAAGGATACTGGGCGGTATCAGCATTCCAAGAACCGAACTTCCGGCAATTGTTCCTACGGAAAGCTTTTTGCTATAACCCAGCCGCGTCATTTCCGGATAAGCAATTTTAGAAAAAACGGCTGCAGAAGCAATTGAAGCTCCTGTGATTGCAGCAAACACGGCATTAGAGACTACCGTTGCCATCGCAACACCGCCTCTTAATCTTCTCAATAATAAATTAGCTGCATCGTACAACTCCCGACCTGATTTGGATTCACTTGCAAATAAACCCATTAAAACAAATAGAGGAATCACTCCGAATGAATAAGAACGAATAGCATTATAAGATGTCGTTCCCAACAACTTTACTGCAGTATTAAAATTTCCAATTGTCAAAAATACACCTAATACACTAACTGATATCAGCGAAACACCAATACCCGTCCCGGAAAATAATAAAACCAATAAGACAAGGAGACAAACTAATCCAATCAATTCAGCACTTAATAACATGTTTCATCCTCCTTTTCTCCAAGAATGCTTTTACCGCGAAGCAACCAATATGCCTGTCGAATCATTATTAAAAGTACCATTAAGGAGCAGAAAACAATAGTTCCACGTACCGGCCACATAGGAAGCACCAGAGCACCTTCTCCTTCCGTTTCCCTTTCCACAATAGAATATATCAGGTTTGTATAAGATGACTTTACCATTAAAACAAAGACGATGATTCCAAATATTTGGCTGAAAAATCTCAGTTTATGCTGTAATTTAATCGAGAATTTTTCATAAAAAATACTTACTTTTAGATGTTCATCAATCATCTGTACATAAGTAAGCTGCAGAAATGCTATAATTGTGATCAAAGCAACTACCAGTTCCGGAACACCTGTAATAGGGTTATTGAAAAAGGTACGTCCACAAACATCTGCCATGATAATCACCATCAGAAACATCGTCAGTCCACAACCGATTGCATTGAGCCCTTTAATGTATATGGAAAAAGGATCACCTAACTTCCCTCTTTTCTTACCGTTACCCACATAATCACTTCCTTTCTTCTATGCTGATTTTTATTTGGCGGCAGGTTTAATCCGCCGCCAAATATACCTTTGAGCTTTTGGAATTGAAAGTTTAAGTTTTATTTTTCCGGTACTCCGGATAACCAATCCCTGACAGGTTCAAATCCGGCATTTTGTATTGCTTCAAGATAGTCTCTCATAAACGGACGGATATCATCTATTCCTTCTGCTTCTTTTGCTTCTACATATGATAAAGGTACATTATCAAGAGTATCTGCCCATTCAACTTTTTGTTCATGTGTCATATAGATAACATCTTCACAATTTTCTTCCAGGAATTCAATTGTTTCATCATATCCCTCTTTGGAGTATTCAGCTAATCCATAGGTATATGCTTCTCCTCCTGCCATAAAAGCTTGTTGTACTTCTTCTGGAAGGCTGTTATAAAAATCTGTATTGATGGTAATAGCACCCATCCATACTGCTTGGAAGTCTCCAATTAAACCATAAGGTGCTACTTCATAAAGATATAGGTCTTTATGGAAGCTGGTAGGCTGTAAAGACATTTCGTATAATCCTGTCTGAAGGGCATTATAAGCCTCTGTTCCGGCTGACTGTATGGGAGTCGCTCGATTTGAAACCCAGCTTAGGTTAGATCCTGCTGCACCGACTCTCTTTCCATCCAGAGAATCCAGACCGGTATAAGGGAACTTTGATGTCATATTATAGCTCTCTGCTGTTGCCCAGCCAAATGGTATCTGACCGAACTTTTCAAATTCTTCAGTCAGTTGAGGGTATCTGTCAATAAAGTCAAGCTGAATCTCTAATGCCGTATCCACATCCCAAACACCAAAAGGTACATAGTAAGTTATATTACCATAAGGCAGGTTGGATTGTTCGAATACATAACAAACATTGGTCACATCCAGAAGCCCATCTTGGCAAGCTTCCAAACTTTCTGTAACTGTAGCAACTGTTGCTCCCCAGGACTCTACCCATTCAATTTCATAGTTTCCTGTTTTAGCCAACTCTTCTTCCACCTTAGGCATCATGTACTTTGTCATAGCACCTATCCAGCGATAACCTTCCGGTGTTTGTCCGGCGCCAATTCGCACCCTAATCTTTTCCGGATCATTTGTCCCTTCACCATTAGGAGCAGTATCTCCTCCGCCCCCGCAAGCCGTTGTAGCTAAAGCTAAACTCAGGACCAGGAGAAGGGTTAAAATTAACCTTCCCATTTTCATTTGTCTCATAATATTTCCTCCTTATTTATAATTGGTTAAATACTGATTACAAACGAAATTTACTTATTCTAAAAAATCGTATGTCATGCTTTTGTGCTGTACGATTGAAATAAATATCAGTCACATTCGACTACAAGCCCTGTGCCTGCTTCCTTTACAGGGGCTGCCTTCGCAAGCTGTAATGTGCATTCCAAGTCTGTATCATGACAAATATAGAAATTTTTGATACCGGCTTTTTTTACATAATCACAGGTCTTATCCATTTGTGCCTGGGGCACTTCATCCGATCTAAGATGGGAACCTCCCAAATATGTGTTAATCGTCTTAGCACCTGTAAGTTTTTTGGCATATTCCATAATGTTGCAGATTCCATAATGAGCACAAGTAGCTATTATAGTTGCTTCTTCGCCATTCTTGTGTTTATATGCCAATTGGGTATCTTCAATACAATAATCGTCGATCCATTCGCCATCTTTCAGTTTTTTGGCAGTTTGCGGAAAGCTTCTCTCGAAATCATTGGTGATTTCAGTTAGACCCATATAGACCAAATTCTTTGTTAACCACAAAGGTTCTGATTGAAACTGTACGTTAAAATACTGTTCCATAACACCCATGTCCACATCCATGCCAATATTTTGGTTCCAGTTAAATTCATATTTTTTCAGCATGATATCGGGGTGACCCATCAATAACGTAGGCTTTCTGGCTATCCCTCTATCCTTGTAATATTTAATCAAGTACTTCAATCCGCCGCCATGGTCATAATGTCCATGAGAAATAACGACATAATCTGCAGTAAGCAGGTCGATGCCCATTTTTTCTGCATTCTTGATAAAATTGTCCGAATATCCTGTATCCAAAAGCACTTTAACATCTTCATCTTCTATCCATGCAGAAAAGCCATGCTCCGAATTAAAGAATTTTACAAATAAACTGTTGTTTTCAAGCAGCAATGTAGCTTTCATAGTTCTCACCTCTCTTTTGAAACGAACTTCAGATCGGTCGTCAAAAAATCAATTTATTTCTTATAATATTTATTTGCATATTCTCCATAAGTTTGAGATTTATATACGTCGTAACCATCACGTTGATCGTCAAACCGATAGCGACCGATATCCTTATCTCTCGGATACAGGAATCTGGCTGAAGGTCTGAGGATGCAAGTTTTGATTTCCGGTGTATTTTGAGCTACTATCATTTCAAATTGATTGGTTAAATCTTCAGGGTTTCCGCCTGTATTTACCCAGTTATCATAATGATCAGGAATAGCAAGTTTGGCATTTAAAGCTTGTGCTACTCGTGCACAATCATATGGTGTCATCTTATCTGTTGCCCCTGGTGCATTCCAGCCCATGTCGAAGGTAACCAAATCGATATCATATGTTTCTCCGATGGCTCTATATCCGTCATGGAACCATGTATCACCACAGAACAGCAAATTGCCTGCAGATGTTTTGAATAAGAAACTTGTACACATCTTTTCATAAGGCTCAGGTGTTGCCTGTGCACCTGTTCTTACTACGGTTTCGTCATAACACATTAAAAATTCTACTTCAGCGCCAGGTATCTTCATGGATTCTCCAACCTTAGATACAACTAATCTTTCTTTTGGAACTTCAAACGCATCAAACTTTAAACAAGTATCAGGTGGTCCAACAAATTTGCAATCTGTAGTTTTAAGAAGTGCTTTAATAGTGTACTGATCGCAATGGTCCTGATGTCTGTGTGTACAGAATGCCGCATCTACTTTGTTAAACTTCCACGGATTGATAAATTGAGGATTCAACCTTAACCAATTAATGGAATCTGAGCCAGATTGTTTGCATACGCCACAATAATGCTTTTCGGTATACATGGACGGACCGGAAAATACATCGATAAACGCAATACCGCCTTCATCTGTTTTTAATACCCATGAAGGTCCTCCCAACCACCACATAGCTGTTTGTCCTTTGGGAACTTCATATTCTTCGATTTCTTTGTTCATCATAGTTCCCCACAGGCTGGCCACGTCTTCCAACCAAGTTTGATAAGTGATGTCTTGATTGTGATTCAGCCAATCACCGGACACAATACCTCTGCCATCATCTTTAACTGGTGCATTTGACATAACTAAAACCTCCTATAATTATTTTATTTATTTAAGCCTTATATAAAGGCCTTAAATAATCGATTCAATTTACTACTATCTTTCCCATGCGGCTTTAAAGATATTTACCATATCATCTTCAGAAAGGACAACAAAATTTCCAATTTTTCTCTTATTGCCATATGTTGATTTTTGAGCCATTTCTCTCATCTGAGCTTCAGTTATATCTTTTATTCCCTTTTCCTCTAAAAGCGCTTTTAAAGAAATCGGCATGCCGAGAGAACCATAAAATTCTTCTGTCTTTTCAATGCCCTCCAAAGCAGTCTTCTCCGGATCCTGGAAGTTCATTTCGCAATTCCATACATTTACCGCATATTGTGCAAACCTTGCAATATCCGCTTTATATACATAACGTGCCCAGCTGGCCCAGATGGCAGATAAACCTGCAGCATGGTCCACATCAAACATACCTCCAAGTTCATGCTCAAGTTGATGCACGGCATAATCTCCAACTCTTCCTGTTTCCAGCAAGTCATTATGTGAAAGGCTCCCTGCCCACATCAATTCAGCTCTTGCATCATAATTTTCAGGATCATTAACTACTATTTTTCCACTTTTTATAACGGTTTTAAGCAATCCCTCGCTCATAGCATCAATAAGGTCCACATTTTTAACAGGGGTGAAATAACGTTCCATGGTATGCATCATAATATCAACAATTCCATAAATCGTTTGCTTCATAGGGAGAGAATACGTAAGTTCAGGATTCATCAAAGCAAATTTAGGACGCATCAAATTATTTGCATATCCGCGTTTCATCCAACCATCTTCGTTTGTAATGATGGAAGACTTGCTGGTTTCGCTTCCGGATGCTGCTAATGTCAAAATTACACCTATTGGCAAACAATCTTTTGCGTCTACGAGTCTATCAAACATATCCCATGGGTCACAATCATTGGCAATAGCAAGAGCAATGGCTTTTGCAGAATCAATGACACTACCTCCGCCAATTGCCAGAATGAAATCCACATTTTCTTTCTTGCACAAGTCAATACCTTCATATACTAATCCCAAACGAGGATTTGGAACAACGCCTCCCAGTTCAACATAAGCAATACCTTCTTTTTTTAAGGATTGGCAAACCTGATCTAACAATCCGCTTTTTTTGGCACTGGAACCTCCATAATGCAATAATACTTTCGAACCTCCATAAGCTTTTACCTCGGAACCCACATCTTTCTGAACATCTTTTCCGAAAACAACTTTCGTTGGTAGACTAAAACTGAAATTATTCATTGTTCTCCTCTCTTTCTACTTCTAATTTTATATTTTAATTATATTAACTAAAGCTATTATAGTCAATAGTATTTTAATAATATTGTTATATTGTCATACAATATAATTATTTTAATCAAAGTTTGCCCTTTTTAACAAAAAAAAGAAAATTCTTGCGAATTTCAAGAATTTTCTTTAACTTTTTTAGACTAAATCAAGTTTCTATTTTACATCTTAAACCTTAAACTTCTCCTTTCAGCACTTCTAACGCTTTTATAAGCTGAGGGTCATTTTCCTGTGCTAAAATACCTTCTTCATAAAGAGCCTCATCTATTTCCACTATAACATTCGGTTCAATACCCTTATCGTGAATAGTATTCCCCTCAGGGGAGAAGTATTGAGCAATGGTTAATTCTATCCCGTCGCCGTTTTTAAGAGGTAGAATTCTCTGTATAATTCCTTTTCCAAAGGTCTTGGTTCCAATGATTGTACCCGCACCAGAGTCCTTTACTCCTGCTGTCAAAATTTCCGAAGCACTGGCCGAACCCCCATTGACTAAAACTACAAATGGTATATCAATCTTTGAACTACCCGACTCATGATATTCTCTATTTCCCTGTCTATCTTCCGTATAAACGATAACATTTTTCCCCATAAGTTCATCGGCGATTTTCAGGCTTTCATCGACTAATCCGCCGGGATTATCTCTCAAGTCAATTATTAAACCCTTTATTCCCTCTAATTGCAAATCCCTTAAGCTGTTCTTAAATTCATTGTGAGTTTTACTCTCAAAAGAAGCAATTCGAATATAACCTATATGATCTTCCAATATATCTGATTTTATGGTTTTCATCTTCACTTTGGCCCTAATGATTTCAAATTCCAGTAATTCCTCTTCTCCCTGCCTTAATACTGTTATTGTAACTTTTGTACCAGGCTTTCCTCTCATTTTGGATACCGCTTCATCCATCTGATCTGCGGTATATTCTTTACCGTCAATCTTTACAATTTTGTCTCCGCTTTTGATTCCCGCTCTTTGTGCAGGTGTATCATCTATTGGTGCAATGACTAAAATAAACCCGTCCTTCCCAGGGGCTACTGTTACTCCAATCCCCTGATACTCTCCTTGAGTTGCAATCATTAGTTCTTCATATTCCTCTTTTGTGAGATAAGTAGAATATGGATCTCCAATCCCATCAAAAAGGCCTTTATAAATACCCGTCATTAAATCGTCACTATCTACAGGTATATAATAATTTTCTTCAATATACTGACGGAGTTCAAATAATTTTCCATACTCACTCAATATATTTCTGTATGCCTTATATTCATCTGCAGAAATAAATACTCTTCCATTTAATGGAATATGTGAAATAAAACCTATTGTTGCTACAGATGATATCAACATGAATACAATAACTATCAATACAACCTTTTTTTTACTTATCATCATATTACCTCACAAATCTTAGACAATTATCTATCTCATTAAACAGCTCTAAGACTCCCTCCTTACCACAGCTTTAGCTTTAATGGCAAAACGGACAGAATCACAACTGTAATGGAACGGGCTTCCGTCTATTGGCTCGCCCAATTAACTGTGGAGAATCCGAAATTACCACCGAGTATCTCTCTTCATTCTATTAATGAATCATTATTAATATAACAGTTATCGGCAATATTATAAAGTGGCATCAAAAAGATATTTAAGATTTAAAATATATGAATTAAGATTTAAGTTAGATTTTTGGCAAAATCTCCTTCTGCTTCTCTAAAGTCTTTAATCAAAAACTGTATTTTATTAGTTCCGTTATAATCATTTATTTCAGGAAAACCAACTATATCAATTATCGATAGATTTTCTATTTTCCGATATTCCTCTGCCCCGTTGAAAGCAACTGCTTCTATGTAGCTTCCCGATTCATCATGGCATACTAATTTTAAATGTTCTTTCTTTTCTCCCATAAAAAATTCATTTCTTATGTTTAAGTTCTTCAGCAGAAATAATGGCTTTTCATTCTTAAATCCAAATGGTTCCAGTTGCTTCAAAATTTTTATAAAATCCTTAGTCAAATCCTTTATTTCTAATTCTAACGCAATTATTATTTCATTATCAAAATATTCCGGGTTCAATTGTTTTATAATTTTTAACTTTTCATTAAGTGATATCCTGAGCAAATCCAAATTATCGGTCTTTATTGAAAATCCACAGGCCCCTGAGTGCCCTCCAAACTTTATAAATAAATGCTCATATGTTTTTAATAACTGATGAATATCAATATTTGCAATGCTTCTTCCGGTTCCCTTTAATACCCCCTCTTCCCTTGATTTTGTCGCAATAATGACAGGACGAGAATACCTATCTTTAACCTTCCCTGCAATAATACCCGCTACCCCTTCATGAATATCTTCCGAGTTTATTACAATAAATAAATCTTCTTTGTAATGTTGATCTATAATTTCAATACATTTTCTATAACCTTCATCCTGAAGGTTTTTCCTTTCCCGATTCAATTCCACAAGCAAACGTACCAGGCGGCGGGCTTCACAATTATCTTTCGAAAGAAATAATTTAACCCCGGTCTCCGCAGTATCAATTCGCCCTCCTGCATTTAGATGAGGACCAATAACAAAAGCAATATGATAGGCATCTACGGTCTTGTGCTTTAATCCGACTCCATCCAATAGTAGCGCAAGACCCTTTCTCTTTTTCTTATTAATCATCTTGAGTCCATATTTTACTAAAACACGATTTTCATCTGTAAGAGGTACTATATCTGATACGGTAGCAATAGCGACTAAATCAAGGATCCTGTTCAGGATTTTCCTATCAAGACCTGCCTTTCTCTGAATCATTTGTGCCAATTTAAACGCTACACCACACCCGCAAAGATCTTTATAAGGATAATGGCAGTCTTTCTGTTTCGGGTTAACCATCAAGCAGTCTGGCAATTCTTTGCCAACATTATGATGATCTGTAATGATAATATCCAATCCGGTTTCTTTTGCATATCTTACTTCTTTTATTGATACCGCTCCGCAGTCTACGGTAATAACCAAATGGGCACCTCTTTTTTTTATCATATCCAGCGCCTCTTTATTTAATCCATAGCCCTCTTCCATTCTGGAAGGTATGTAATAGAAAACCTGCTCAGTTAAAGAAGAGAGCAACTCCATCACCAAACCGGCGCCGGTAATCCCATCAACATCATAGTCTCCGTAAACACAGATGGTTTTTTTATCACTAATAGCTTTTAATATCACTCTCACCGATTCGTCCATATTCTTCATCAAAGAAGGATCATAAGTATTTTTAGGAGTACTGGACAAAAACTCCGCTATATCTTTCTTTTTTTTAATTCCTTTTTGTATTAGAAGCCTTTGTATCAATGGGTGGATATCTTCAAACAATTCTATGCCCTCTCTCGGTACCTCCAAAGTCCATTTATATTTCATACCCGCCTCCAAAACAAAGAATTTTGCCGCAGCAAAATTCTAAGGTGATTTGTTAAAATTATTATTCTTCTATCTATTATAATATTCCATAGGATCTATGTAATTGCCGTCTTTTCTTACTTCGAAATGCAAATGGGGTCCCGTAGACATCCCTGTACTACCGGATTTGGCAATAACCTGCCCCTTTTTCACCTTCTCTCCCACCTTGACAAGAAGTTCATTGTTATGACCATAAAGGGTAACGATGCTTCCGCCATGATCAATCATAACCGCTTTGCCATAACCTCCCAGCCAATTGGCATGAATAACCGTTCCGTTATTAGCTGCTACAATCTGACTGTTTGAGGGAACACGAATATCAATTCCTGTATGTAATTTTCTGGTTTTTAAAATCGGGTGTATTCGATATCCAAAATCAGAAGTAATATGTTCATACCCCGGAGAAGGCCACGCAAATTCCCCTCCGACATAAGCTTCACTGGATTGTGCTTGCCTTATTTTTTCAGAAAGCTCTGCTGCGTATCGGTTCAAATCATCTATTTGGCTTTCAAGAGCTTTATTATTTTGTGCCACCTGTGATCTGAGTTCAGCCACTTCTCCACGACTTACTTCAAGCTGGCCTATTTTGGTTTGAACATTTGCTTTTTGCTGATGTAGATTATATTTTAATTCTTCAAGGCTCTGCTTCTGCCGATTCATCTCTTTATATTTTTCTTCAAGAAATTTCAATAAACTTACATCCTGTTCCGTAATTCTGTTGACCATATCGATATTGCTCAAGAATTCCTGAAAAGAAGAAGCTCCTAATAAAATCTCCATCAAACCGACTTCACCATTTTTGTACATAACTCGTAACCGTGAACCTAATACATCATTTTTATCATCAATTTCTTTTTCCGTATCTTCTATAGCAGCAATCATTATGTTGATTTCATCCTGTGTTTTATTGATTTCCTTTTGGAGTTGGCTTATCTCTTTTTCAGTTTCATCAATTTTTCTATCTAAATCGGCTATTTGTTGTGTTAGATTTTTTTCTTCTTTTTCACCTTGACTCAACTGATCCTGAGTATTATTAATACGGTCATTGATACCTTCCAATTCTTTTTGATCGGCATCGGTTGCAAAAATTATGGATGATAAATATAAAGATATCATCAAAACAAAACTTAGTGAATAAACAATAATCTTTCTCATAAATGCCCCCCCTTTAAGGTTTAATGTTTAAGGTTTAAGGATAATTTTGCTTAGCAAATTTTCCATACTCCATACTCTATACTCCATACTCTATACTCCATACTCTATATTCTACAAACTATAGAAATTATGTGTCCAGGAATTTCCTCATTGACAGAATACTGCCCAAAGATCCGATTCCAACACCCAGACTTATGAATATCCATACAAGATGGTTAATTAGAAAATCATGCGGTACTAACCCTATAGAAAACATGACAAAAGCCTGTGTTGAAAAAGCTTCAATAATTTTTTTGTAAAAGAAATGAATAACCGCTACCGAAATAGTGGATCCAATGATTCCGATAATGATACCTTCCACAAAAAATGGCCCCCGAATAAACCAATTTGTTGCCCCTACGTATTTCATTATGCTGATTTCTTTTTCTCGTGCAGCAACCGTAAGTTTAACCGTGTTGGCTACAATAACAATTGAGATAATAACCAGTATAACAATAAGAATCATTCCGGATAACTGTATAAAGTTTGTAATATTCAACAGTTTTTCTACAACACTTTGATAATATTTAATATCTTCAATGCCATTCATTCCTTTGACCCTGGATACTACCGCATCAGCATCTTCCAGATTTTCAACCTTTATTTCAATAGAATTGGGAAACGGGTTTGATTCCAGTCCATCCAAGAGGTACCCATTATCTCCCCATCTCTTTTTCATAATAATCAGGGCTTCCTCTTTATCGACGTAAGATACTTCTTTGACTCCATAAACCGTTTCAATATCATTTTGCATTTCATAAATGGCTTCTTCTCCAATATCATCCTCAAGAAATAATTGAATTGTATCAAATTGAGATTGTGCGGTTTGTGCCAACAAATTGATATTTACAATCAAGATGAAAAACAGCCCTAAGATCAATAGCATAGAAGTTATGGAAAATATGGAAGCAGTACACATGTTTCTATTACGCAGCAACTGTTTAAATGCTTGGTTTACTGAATATACTAAAGCTCTAAACATCGTATTTGTACGCTCCTCTCAAGTCATCTCTTATAATTTTGCCTTGTTCAATACCTATTACGCGCTTTTCCATTTTGTCAACGATTTCTTTTGCATGAGTCACCATCACAATAGTCGTACCTCGCATATTAATCTGAATAAGCAGCCTCATAATTTCCCAAGCCGTATCCGGGTCTAAATTTCCGGTGGGCTCATCTGCAATAAGCACAGATGGATTATTAATAATAGATCTCGCAATGGAAACTCTCTGCTGTTCTCCGGCAGAAAGTTCATGTGGATATTTATTGGCTTTATCGCTTATCCCGACAAGACTCAGTGCCTGCGGCACCACTCTTCGGATACTTCTTTGGGAAGCATGTATAATATGCATTGCAAAAGCAACGTTTTCATAGACAGTTTTTCGTGGTAATAACCTAAAATCCTGAAATACAATACCGATATTTCTCCTAAGAACAGGAATCTTTCTATTTGGCAAATCAGTAACTTCAAAATCTCCTAAATATATTCTCCCATCTGAAGCTTCTATTTCTTTTAAGAGCAATTTTATAAAAGTGGATTTCCCCGCACCGCTGGGACCCACCAAAAAAACAAATTCGCCTTTTCCAATACTTAAACTTACATCTGAAAGTGCTGCATTGGAACCATACAATTTGCTAACGTTTTCAAATTTAATCATGCCGTTTTTCCTTCCTTATGATTTATCGCTACATACATTTTATTATATAATGGTGCGAGATTCTACAAATTATTTAAAAATTCTCTGCTATTTTTTTGAAATGCTTTCTTTTTTTCCTACGAATGATTATAATTTTTGTAGAAGAGGTGATTTTTTTGAAAAGCAAGATAAGAAAAAAGATTTTAGCTAAGAGAAATGCCCTTCCTCCGGAGGCAGTTTTAGATGCAGAAATAAAAATTATAAATCAATTGAGATATTGGTCAATTTATATAGATGCCGAATATGTTATGACTTATGTAGATTTTAGAAATGAAATCAAAACCCATCGTATTATGAAAGATTTGATTATAAACAGAAAGAATTTGGTTGTTCCACTAACAAATAGAGATTCTACCGATATCAGACCTGTACAGATCTCTTCATTCGATGAATTAACCACCGGTCAATTTGGTTTGTCGGAGCCTTCAAAAGAATCAAAAGAATTTAATCCGAAACTTTTAGACTTAATTCTTGTTCCGGGGATTGCTTTTGATTTATTTGGAAACCGAATCGGATTTGGCAAAGGGTATTATGACAACTTTCTTGCACGGTTAAATGAAAATATACCATGTGCGGCATTGGCTTATGACTTTCAGGTATTAGATTACAAAATTCCTCATAATGAGCATGACATTCCCATGGATTATATAATAACACCAACCAGAACAATAAAAACAGGAAGAAAACATAGATCAATGGAATAATGAACATCAAAAAGATTAGATTGATAGAAGGATAGAGGATAAAAAAGATAATGAAGTTATGAGCTAATTTATAACACTAAAAAAGGGAGGAAAGGAGTATGGATAATGAGCGGGAAAAAAACTGTTCTTATTTGTGATGACTCTATCACATCGAGGAAAAGGCTTAAGAAAACTATAATTTCTAAAGGAAATTATGCAGTATTTGAAGCTGAAAACGGGCAAAAGGCCGTAGATTTATATAAGTCAGAGATGCCTAATCTGGTTTTTATGGATATTGTTATGCCCGTTAAAGATGGTCTTCAGGCAACCAAAGAAATTCGTGATTTCGATGAAAAAGCAAAAATTGTAATTCTGTCGTCAGTTGGAACAAAAGAAAACCTGAAAGAAGCTCTCACTCATGGGGCAATGGATTTTATACAAAAACCTTGGGACGAGGATCACATCGAAAGCATGCTGAGAAAGCTTATTTGAAAGGGGTAAAAAAATGTTCAGTCAATACTTCGGGCAATATCTTCTCAATAAAGGCTTGCTGTCTGCCCAGCAGTTAAGGGATGCCTTTGAACATGAAAAAAACACCAAAGTCAAATTGGGTGTTCTGGCCATGAATGCAGGCTTTATGTCTGCCGAACAAATTGAAAAGGTTTATAAACAGCAATCAAAAGTGGATGAAAAATTTGGTGAAATTGCAGTCAAAAACGGCTATCTTTCTGAAACTCAACTAAAAAAGCTATTGAGCACTCAAAAACAGGGTCATTTAGTTCTAAGTCAATATATTGTAGACAAGGGTTATATGTCTTTAACTCAACTGGATACAACCATGAAAGAATATATGAAATCAAGAAACTTGAACATTCGTAATCTCGATGACTTAAATATTGAAAAACTCTTGAACAACTATATCAATTTTGGGGATACATTATGGCATAAAATCTACTGGGAATACGTTTCTCTTCTTCTTAGAAATTGTATGAGATTTATTAGTGATGTCCCGGTTATTCAGGTAGAACGAGTGGATGAAGCTTATTATTCGGAATGGATGGTATCACAGAGAATTTTTGGGAAGTTCAGCATGTTCACTTCATTTGCATCAAACGACCTTGGTGCCGCTAAACATTTGGCAGAATTGTTTAACAAGGAAGCTTTTGCTTCATTTGACGAATATGCACAAGACGGCATCAGTGAATTTTTAAATTTACATAATGGTATATTTTTAGTCAATATTTCTAACAGTGGCGTAGCTCTTGATATGGCTCCTCAACATATTTCTACTTGTGAAAAACTGGATGAATTACCGGAATGTTACAAGATCACTTTAACCTGGATTTGGGGTGAAGTGGATATGGTGATATATTAAACAGATAAAAGGTTCATTTGAGCGTGAGCGTAAAATGAAGGATTTTGATTAATCAAAATCCTTCATTGTTTATCATATTTTTCATACAGATCCTGAAGCTTCGTTGCCTGCATACCGCTTTCCTCAGCAAATTTCTTAAATATCTCGGCAACCTCCTGATCTGCTACTTGTTTTGAAAACATTTCATAATCTCTAACATTCTCCTGAGCATCCAACAACTTCTTGAAAATCGTATCACGTGTTCTCATTTCCATAATTTCTATCCCTCCTACTTTCATTATTATTATTTTTATCTTTCAGAGGAATAATTATGTATTCTTGAATATTTTAATTTAAATCGTTGAATTCGAAGTCAGGAGTCCAGAGGTCCCCGTCTCCTGTCATCTGTTTTTCTATGCTGTTTCACCACCATCAATTGGAATGAACTGTCCGGTGATATAAGAAGCATCATCAGATGCTAAAAATGCATACAAAGCTCCTACCTCTTCAGGCTCTGCATGTCTTTTCAAAGGTATTCCTTCATTTACAACTGCAAACATTTCTTCTGTATATTCCGCTTTCTGCATGGGTGTCATTACATAGCCGGGACAGATTGAATTTGCTCTTATATATGGTGCATATTCCAAAGCAATGGTCTTCGCCAGCAGTATTACGCCTGCTTTTGAAGCATTATAATCCGCATAAAACGGATGCCCGCTCATACCATTGGTTGAAGCAGTAAACAAAATAACGCCGCTTTTCTGCTTTTTCATTCTTTTTACTGCTTCTTTTGAACAGAGAAACATTCCGTTAAGATTTATATCTATTACATTCTTCCACTGTTCATACTCAATTTCATCAAAAGGCTTTCTGACACTTATACCGGCATTTGATATCAGAATATCGATACCTCCAATTAAATGATCTGCCTCTTGAAAACCATTTTTTACATCTGCTTCCGCACGAACATCTACTTTCACAGCTCCTACTAATCCCGGATTATTTTCAAGCACATTATCAAAAGCTTTATCATTTATGTCAAAAATGACAACCTTTGCACCTTCCTTTACAAATCTCTGTGCGGTGGCAAGCCCTATTCCGCTTGCTCCTCCAGTTACAACAACTCTCTTCCCTTGAAGATCTTCATGTATAGCCATGTATAAGCCTCCCTTCATTTTATACCTTCTATACCTTTTAATAATCAATAGGATATATGACCTGTTCTTTATATCCTACTAATGCTTTAATATATCCACTCAGCATTTTATCTACTTTAATGTCTCCTGTATCCACCAAAAATGGACGGCCTCTGAGTTCAGAAATCTTCTGTTTTGTAGTAATAACGATAATATTTTTTTTTCCTATACTCCGTACGATTCCTGAACTTATTTGTTGATTGCCTCTTCCTAAAAGATATCCCTGACCGCCAATAGGGGTAATAATAAGTTTACAATTATTCTTATTTGTTATGTCCTTTAACTGTTTCTCTGTAACATCCATTGCTACAAGCTGTTTGTTGCAAATGACATCAACGCCCAACAAAGTATACGAAAGGCTCATTTCTTCCATAACAGCTCTGGTGGTTGTCCCAGGTCCTATTATATAGAAAATGTCATCCTCCATATTATCTATAACATCGAGTGCAATGGCTTTCTGGGATACTGCTTCACTCAAAGGCGTAGGTGCTTTTCTATTCTGCACATAATTTTTTTCGTATGGGATTTTTAAATATCCAAATAATTGAGTATCGACTCTGCCTGCTCTGTACTCATTCTCATTGATATCCAGCACTTCTACTTCTTTCAAAGTCTTTATTTTGCCTGTCAGATAAAGTTTAGCCAGTTCTCCAGCCTTTCTCGGATTTCTGGCATAAACCGGGGAATGGATTTTGACACCGGCGGGAATTCCGATTACCGGAACCTTTTCTTCCACAGCTTTGAAAATGTCTCTTGCCGTCCCGTCGCCTCCTGTAAATAATATTATATCTACCTTTTCTCTTAACATAGCTTGAGCAGCATTTTTTGTATCATCAGAACTGCTGTAATCCCTTTTATATTTCCAAACAACTTTTGTCGCAAAAAGATATTGCTTTGCTTCATTTTCACCCATATCCGACGAGCATGTCACTATTTCAATATCATTCCTTATATTACTAAGTACGCCGAGCGCCTCCATTGCCCTATGTGGAGAACGAGGTACAGCTCCCAGCTCTATAGCCTTCTGAACCACGTCATCCGTTCCTTTCAATCCAACACTGCCCCCCATTCCCGCAATTGGATTTACAATAAATCCTACTTTTTTCACTTTTACCATCCTTTTTTATCAATGGATTCTGATTTTCTCAGGTAACTTCTCCATGAAACACCCCATTCATCCGGTTCATCCAAACTTGTTTCATCCACCTGATGGCAGACGCTTCTGTGAGGTGCAGTTTTAATTATTTCTGGACTTTCATAAGCTTCCTGAAGAATATGTTTCAATGTTTCAATGTATTCATCCAAATCTTCCTTTGAAGGCGTTTCAGTCGGTTCTAAAGTCATAGGTTCAGGTATATAATACGGATGATGACTGGTCCAATAATGCATTCCGAAGTCCATCATTCTTCTTTGTATGTCACCTGTTGATATTCCCGTATCCTCTGCAAGCTTCTCTAATGTATATCTTACTTGTTCTATTCTTTGTTCTCCCCTAATATAAGGTGCATCTATGCACTCTACCTCCATTAATTTTTTGAATAAATAATTATTATTGAGAACGGCTACTTTCGCAACCTCGTAAAGACCTTCCGCACCTAAAGCCATAATCCACGCATATGCCTTTACTACCACTGGTGCAACACCGTTAAACATTCTTACTTTTCCAATATTAAAAGAATTTCTGCATATATCATAATTCAAAAAATACTTATCCTTATCATAATCGACAAGAGGTGCCGGCAAATATTTCTCCAGTTCTTTAACAACTCCCACAGCACCTACTGCCGGACCGCCGCATCCATGTGGTGTTGAAAAAGATTTATGAAGATTAAAGAAACACATATCAAATCCTGCTTCTTTTGCTCTTGTAACACCAAACAAACCATTGGCATTGGCTTGATCATATCCGCATAATCCTCCTACACTATGAATTAAATCCGTAAACTCTTTTACTCTTGGATTGTAAACACCAGTGTCTTCGGGATTTGCTACAATAAAAGCAGCTGTTTTTTCACCGACTGCAGCCTTGAAAGCCTCAAAATCAGGAAAACCATCTTTGTCCGGATGAATATAAATGATTTTATATCCCATTACTGCCGGAGCAGCAGCATCGGACGGATGAGAGTAGATTGTTGTTATGACTTCATCCTTTTGCTTTGCGTTTCCTTTTTCTTCATGGAAAGCACGTATAATTGAAGCCATGGTCATAACTGCTTGGCTTCCGCCTCCTGATTGAAAACTGAAACGATCCATACCGGATATCTCACGCATGAAACCATCGGTTTTATACATTATTTCTAAAATACCCTGTACGGTATTCTCATCCTGCAAAGGATGCAATTCCGTTACTTCAGGCAGCCGCGCAAGCATTTCGTTTACTTTCGGGCTGTATTTTACCGTACAAGTGCCTTGACCAATTTCTATATTAACATCTGCTCCTAATGTTTCCTGAGACAACCTCATATAATGTCTTAATACTCGCGGTTGAGATATTTCAGGAAGATTCGGAGATTGTTTTCTTCTGAGTTTTTCAGGTATTTTAGATATGCCATTTCCTACTTCATCGGCAATGACTTCTTCAGCCTCCGGCACCAATATGCCTCTTTCGCCTTTTTTACTCAATTCAAATATAATAGGTTCATCCCACTTTGCCTGATGGAAGTTTCTAATTTTTGAATTTCTGTTAATTCGTTTCATTTTTTCAGCCTCCTTTTCCTTAATTTTTTAAATCACGAATTTAAAACTTCCTCAATCGAAGCGGCCAACTTGTCTATATCAATTTTAGTATGAATTTCTGTCACACAATATAAAGCACATTGCCCTAATTCCGGATATGCTGCCGAAAGATCTTTTCCGCCAAAAACGCCTTTCTCTACGAGTTTTTTATTTACTTCATGTACTGTTTTCCCTGTTTTATTAAAATCAACTACAAATTCTTTAAAGCTGACACTTGAAAACAGAGATCCTTTCACACCTTTAATCTTATTCAAACGTTTCATGGCATATTGTGATTTTTGCATTATGTTTTGACCGATTTCTTCCATTCCCTTTGGTCCCATTAGCGCCAGATATACACCGGCAGTTATGCCCCACAAAGCAGTCTGGGTTCCCACGTATTCTTTTCCATGCTCTCTAAGATTTCCAAAAGAAGTTCTCTCATAAGCCACATCACCAAAACCATACTCCCCTTCTACGGAAGTGGGTGCTATCCCAAAAATCCTTGAAGGAAATTCCATTACAAATTCTTCTTCATCCCTTGTGGCAATAAATCCGGATTGACCGCCCCCATAATTCATATGAATTCCCAATGGCTGCAAATCACCGCATATAATATCTGCTCCATATCGTGACGGAGGTTCCAATACTCCGAGAGAAATTGGATCTACCCCAACAATACTGATTGCACCAAACTGATGTGCTAAATCAGATATTTTCCCACCATTCTCTTCTAAAACTCCTATGAAAGATGGATTCTCAAAATATACGGCAGCTGTTTTATCCGAAACCTTATTCTTTAAATCATTAAAATCGATTTGTCCAGTCTCTTTGACAAAGTCCACCTGTACCAGTTCGATATCTGGGGAACAATAATTTTTTATAATCAAAAATTTTTCCATATCCACAGTTTTTGGAATAACAGCTTCTTTTCTTCCGTTTATTCGTGATGCCATTCTTATTGATGTCGCAGCAGCCTGAGGCCAATCCATAGTAGGAACATTTACCACATCCATGTCTACTAATTCACCCATAAGGCTCTCGTACTCAAATAAGGCCTGAAATCTTCCATGATCATTGTAAGGTTCTCCACCGTAAGCAGTAAGAAATTCTCCTCTTGAATTAATCTCATCACATACAGCAGGAACATAATGCTGCCAGCAGCCCCCACCCAGAAAATTCAAATACTCTTTGCAGGTTTTATTTTTACCGAGAATATTTTCAACGTGCCTTCTGAGTTCATATTCTGATGGGATCGCTTTTGGCAGCTTCATATTTTCTTTTAATTTTATAGCATCCGGAACTGCTTCATGTAATTCTTCAAGCTTGTTCAGTCCTATGGTTTCAAGCATTTCTTTCTGAACTTCCGAAACTGAATTTGGAATATAAGGATGATTTTTGAATCCTTTAATTGCCATTTTATTCCCTCCTATATTATTTGTAGTTGTGTGAGTGAAAGTAAAAGTGTTAAGTGTGAGTGTAAGTGACTATGCTATTCCTCCACCATCAACTACTATTGCGGTTCCTGTTATCCATTTTGATAAATCACTGGCTAGAAACAATACGGTATTGGCGATATCCTCCGGCATACCCAATCTTTCAAGGGGTCTGCCTTTTGCCGAATCCTTAAGGAAAGCAATTTCTTCACATCCCAGCTGCCTACCTTCTTCCCTAAGCATATTTGTATTGGTATCTCCCGGATTCACGCTGTTTACCCGAATATTTTGAACCCCATGGTCAATGGCCATCGCCCGAGTCAGATTAACAATTCCGCCTTTAACAGCACAATAAACTGCCGCTTTATCTCCGCCTTTAAGCCCCCACCCGGATCCGGTATTGATGATGCTTCCGCCGCCTCCTGCCGCCATAATAGGAATGACAAACTTAGACATCAGATAAGTGCCCTTTAGTCCGACATTAATAACAAAATCCCACTCACTCTCATCAATGTCAACAACTGTCTTTCTGACAGTAACACCTGCATTATTAAAAAGAATATCCATTCTTCCAAAAGTATCTTTGATATCATTAACTGTTTTTTTTACTTCCTTTAATGAAGTAACATCGCATTTTTTAAAAATAGCCACCCTTCCTGCATTTATCAGGTTTTGAGCTTCTTCTTCTCCTTTATCATCTACATCTATCATAACCACCTTGGCTCCGTAGGCCGACAGTAATTGTGATACGCCAAGACCGATACCTGATGCTGCTCCTGTAATTACCGCTACTTTTCCTTCAAGTGATAATACGTTCTTTTTCCGTAACAAAAACGCCATCCTCCTCTCATATTGTTATTTCTCTAAGTATTACTTGCATCTTTTATGCCAGTTTTTCAGAGTATGACAGCAACTATATGATTATTGGTTTAATGCCACTTGAACATAAACTAAATTTAAAAATAGTAATCAAAAAGAAATTATTTTGCCAATAATGGCAAAATGTTTGCCATGCTTTTCAATATGGGATATAATTTATAATATTTAATACTTAACTTATTTTCTAAAAAGGTGCTGATAGACTTGATCCTCCTAGAAGAATTCAGATCTGATCTTCAAAATATGATAGAAGGAATAAGCCATTCCTTAAATTTAGAAGCGGCAGTTTTCGATTCACAAAACCATATTATTGCCAGTACTCCTACCTACTTGAACAGAAAAGGGCATGCGGTTCACGCCCCTTCCATTGAAGAAGTTATAATGAATGGCAATATATTGGTCAATAAACCAGGCTACATGAAATCATGTATTGGATGCCGCTTTACAGGCAATTGTCCTGCAACAATAGAAATATTGAATTGCATCAAATATGAAAACAAACCTATAGGCGTTATTACCCTTACCTCTTTCACAAAAAACGGACACAATAAAATTACTGAAAACCTTCATGTATATGTAAATATTGTAAACAGGATGACTGAGTTTATCTCAAACCTTATTTCCTGTAAATATAAAAGCAATCAAATACGCACCCTTCAAAAAATCCTTCAGAGCACTTTAGATATGTCTAATAAAGGTATTTTGGTAATAGATAAAAATGGATTTGTGAATTTTAGTAACCCTGTATCTGAAAAATTATTTTCTTTTTGCGGTTTATATTCACAATCGATCCATCAATTGCTGCCTGAACCTTTCAATAAAAAAATAATGAAAGGAAGACCCGTTAATGAGATACTACGGAGCAAGGAGATAAACGGCAAAGTTATCTCTTCTCCTTTATTTGAAAATGATCAATTTCAAGGAGCTGTTCTTCAAATCGTTCCGGAAAACATAAAAGATTATGATGGGATTTCTCAAAATAATCAAAAACAAAAATTTTCCATGGACGATATAAAAGGCTCAGGTCCTGCCATAAACCTTCTAAAAAATAGAATTAAAAAAATTGCCAAAAGCTCATCTACAGTCTTAATAACCGGCGAAACAGGTACAGGGAAAGGTCTTGCTGCAAAAGCCATTCATCACGAAAGCATTCGGTGTAACTTTCCCTTTATTGTTATAAACTGTGCCAGTATTCCCGAAACTTTGTTTGAAAGCGAATTATTCGGTTATGAAGAAGGGGCCTTTACAGGTGCTAAAAAGGGTGGAAAGTTAGGGCAATTTGAATTAGCTCAGAATGGCACTCTTTTTCTTGATGAAATAGGTGAAATGCCGTTGCATATTCAGGCAAAACTGTTAAAGGTGCTGCAGGATCAAACGATAGAGCGTGTGGGTGGAACAAGTTCCATTCCTATAGACGTCAGAATCATCGCAGCAACCAATAAAAACCTTATTCAAATGGTTGAAAATCAAAAATTCAGAGAGGATCTTTATTATCGGTTAAATGTAATCCCAATGGAAATACCCTCCTTAGCCAGCAGAATCGATGATATTGAGGAACTGTCTCATGAATTTCTAAAAAAATACACCAATAAACTCAATAAAAAAATCGACGGATTCTCCAATGATGTTCTTCGTCTTTTTTATAAATATGATTGGCCTGGCAATATCCGAGAATTAGAAAATGTAATAGAGTATGTGGTGAATATGGAAGAGGCAAATATCATCCAACTAACCAGTCTGCCTGAAAAATTCGGTGATTCGGTGACAAACAATGCCGGTTCCATCAAAAAAAGAAAAGATGATATGGAACTGAAGACCATATGTAATGCTTTAAATAAGCATGGCTGGAATGTAAAGGGGAAAAAGCTGGCAGCGGAAGAATTGGGCATAGGATTAAGAACTTTATATAGAAAGTTACAAAAATTACAGTTGAAATGTGAGTATGAGTATAAGTTTAAGTAAAAGTGTAAGTGTAAGCAGATGTTAGTGGTTAGTGATTAGTGTTTAGAGTCAGCTAATAGATAAAGGATAACCGTTGTGGTGATATGACAAGTCATAGTTTCTACCAAAAGGCCGGAGGTCAAGGCGCGCAGAAGCCGATGAGCGGAGCGTACTTCAGG
>CAZKKX010000003.1:0-40933 GCA_964553505.1 uncultured Eubacteriales bacterium
AAGTATTATTGTGTTATCCGGGCGTTCATGCTTTGATTTCACATAGAATAGCACATACTTTTTTTAATAAGGGATTAAAATTGTTTGCGAGACTTATTTCCCAATTTTCAAGATTCATTACTGGAATTGAAATACATCCGGGGGCTAAAATAGGAAAAGGATGTTTTATCGATCATGGTATGGCCGTAGTAATAGGGGAGACAACAGAAATTGGTGAAGATGTGACCATATACCAAGCAGTTACCCTTGGAGGAACCGGAAAGGATGTTGGGAAAAGGCATCCTACCATTGGAAATAATGTAGTTGTAAGCAGCGGGGCTAAGGTGTTGGGTCCTTTTATTGTTGGAGATAATTCTAAGATTGGTGCCGGATCTGTTGTTCTTGAAGCAGTACCGCCAAATTGCACGGTTGTCGGAGTTCCGGGTCGTGTGGTAAAAAAAGGCGGTGAAAGAATAGAAAAGGCGGATCTTGATCAAGTACATCTTCCGGATCCTATTATGCAGGAACTTGAGTGTTTAAGAAGAAGGATTGTTCTTCTTGAGAATAAACTGAATAACGCAAATAAGGAGGTAAATAGAAATGAAGATTTATAATACTTTAACCAGAAAAAAAGAAGAATTCGTTCCTTTAGATGAAAATGAAATCAAAGTATATGTTTGCGGACCGACGGTTTACAATTATTTTCATATTGGCAATGCAAGACCCTTTGTTGTTTTTGATACGTTGAGAAAATATCTGGAATATAAGGGTTATAGAGTGAAATATGTTCAAAACTTTACGGATGTGGACGATAAAATAATTAAACGTGCAAAAGAAGAAGGGATTCAAGCGTCCGAAGTCGGCGAGAAATATATTAAAGAGTATTTTAAGGATGCTGAGGCGTTAAATGTGAAACATGCGACACTGCACCCCAGAGTAACAGAAAACATGACCGATATCATCAATTTTATTGAAGCACTTATAGAAAAGGGCTTTGCTTATGAGGTCAATGGAGACATTTATTATGATACGGAAAAATTCAACGATTATGGAAAACTTTCCAGACAGAATATGAAGGATTTGGATTCGGGAGCAAGAATCGAAGTGGACACCAGAAAAAGGAATCCTATGGATTTTGCTCTATGGAAAGCTCAAAAAACAAAAGAAGAAATATCCTGGAAATCTCCATGGGGAAAAGGGAGACCGGGATGGCATATTGAATGTTCGGTCATGTCTACCAAATACTTGGGGGAAACCATAGACATACATGCAGGAGGACAGGACTTGATATTTCCTCATCATGAAAATGAGATTGCTCAAAGTGAGGCTCTTTCAGGAAAACCCTTGGCTAACTACTGGATGCATAATGAATTCATTAATATAGACAATGAAAAAATGTCAAAGTCAAAAGGAAATTTTTTTATGGTCAGAGATATTTTAAAAGAATATGATCCGGAAGTTGTTAGGTTTTTTCTAATATCAGGGCATTACAGGAGTCCTATTAATTTCAGCAGAGAACTGATGATGCAGGCTAAAAATTCTCTTACAAGGCTGAATAATGCAAAAACAAATATGATACATTATTTGAATGAAGCACAGGATTATAATATGTCTTCGGAGGAGTCAAAAAAACTGAAAGAAATTTTCATGTATAAGGAAAAATTTTGTGAGGCAATGGAGGATGATTTAAATACTGCGGATGCTGTCAGTGTTGTGTTTGAATTGGTAAGAGATATCAATACTTTTGTTACGGAGAAGTCGTCGAAGGTTTTTGTACAAGAACTTTATCGGTTGTTCATGGAACTTGTAGGAGTACTGGGGCTTTTACAGAAAGAAGAAGCTCAAGAGATAGATGAAGAGATATTAGAGTTGATAGAAGAAAGGCAAAAAGCTCGAAAAGAAAGAAATTTCACACGTGCTGATGACATCAGGGATGAATTAAAAGCAAAAGGCATTACCCTTGAGGATACATCACAAGGAGTAAGGATTGTAAAAAACGAACACTGAGGTAAAAAATGAAAGAGATTGAAGATGTTTTGAGATTACAGTATACTGGCATTAACCCCAAAGATGTTAACCCGATGGTTTTGGCTTATCTCGGAGATGCGATTTATGAATTGTTTATTAGAAGTATTGTGGTTAAAGCCAATAGATCAAAAGTTCGTGAGTTACATAAGCTTACTGTGGGTTTTGTAAAGGCAGAAAGCCAAGCAAAAGCATTAAAATTGGTGCAAAATATGCTGACGGAAGAAGAAATGGGTATTGTCAGAAGAGGAAAGAATCATAAAGTGTCATCAATACCTAAGAATATAGGAGTTATGGAATATAAAATGGCAACAGGGTTTGAAGCTTTATTAGGATATTTATATTTACTTAATAAAGGAGAAAGACTTCAGGAACTTATGGAAAAATCAATAACAACACATATGAAAGAAAGGAAAGTTTGAGGGGGACATAAGGATGAATCCAAGAGAAAAGAGCATGCTTATTGTTACTTTGGCGTTAATCGTCATTTTAGTAGGAAAATCCTTGTTTTTTGATGAAGTGAAAAATCTTACAGATGAGGAGCAGGAATTCAAAACATTTGTAGAGTATTCTGTTTCTGAAAAATATAACGGGAAATTGCAACAATTCCACATCATAACTTACCGAGTATTTGATATTTTTGTTGCGGATAATCAAAAGAAGACCAACATTATATATGAAGATCCGGATACAGGTCAGGAAATCAATAAAATCCTTGATGTAAGGTATACGGCTCAAGTCAGAAGTTATCTTTTGGGAATACTCCCCTTTAAACAATTTTCGGTAACGGCAAAAGAGATTTGACCTAAGACCTCCAAAGCTTCCATCGTGTCATCTAATTAAAATAATAAATCTTAGATCACTAATCTAAAAGGAGGATTTTACAATGAGCAGAGCGGATAAGATTTTTATTTCCATGTGCAAAGATATTCTGGAAAATGGTTTTTCTTCTGAGGGAGAAAATGTGCGTGCCAAGTGGGAAGACGGGACGCCGGCTCATACCATAAAAAAATTCGGAGTTATAAATCGATATGACCTTTCGGAGGAATTTCCCATCCTTACTCTTAGACCGACTAACCTTAAAGCGGCAATTGATGAGATTCTTTGGATATGGCAAAAAAAATCCAATAATATTCATGAGTTAAACAGCCATATTTGGGACAGTTGGGCGGATGAGAAAGGTTCAATCGGCAAAGCATACGGATATCAATTAGGAATAAAGCATAAGTACCCGGAAGGAGATTTTGATCAAGTAGACCGAGTTCTTTACGACTTAAAGCATAACCCATACAGCAGAAGAATCATGACCAACATCTATAATCACAATGATTTACATGAAATGAACTTATATCCCTGCGCTTACAGTATGACTTTTAATGTAACAGGCAAAAAATTGAATGCTGTTTTAAATCAGAGATCCCAAGATACACTGGTAGCTAATAATTGGAATGTATGTCAATATGCAGTTTTGGTACACATGTTTGCCCAGGTAAACGGTCTTGAAGCAGGTGAATTTATACATGTTATAGCAGACGCTCACATTTATGACAGACATATTCCTATAATTAAGGAGCTAATTGAAAGAAAGCCTTACCCTGCTCCTAAGTTTCGTATGAATCCTGAAGCAAGATCATTTTATAGCTTTAAAGTGGACGACTTTATATTAGAAAACTATCAAAGAGGTGAACAAATTAAAAGAATTCCCGTTGCAATATGAGGAGGTAATATGAAAGCGATTGTGGCTGTAGATTTAAATTGGGGAATTGGTTTTCAGGGTCAACTTTTGGAGCGAATTCCGGAGGACATGAAATTTTTTAAAGAAAAGACATTGGGGAAAAACATTATAATGGGCAGAGAAACTTTGGAATCACTGCCGGGGAAAAAACCTTTAAAAGACAGAACAAATATAGTATTAACTACAAACCGGAGCTATAACAATGAAAATATAAAAATATGTCACTCTTTAAAAGAATTGTTTCAAGAAACTGAAAAGTATGCTAAAGAAGAAGTGTTTGTGATAGGAGGAGAATCCGTTTATTCTCAGCTCTTATCTTATTGTTCGGAATGCTATGTTACAAAAATAGAAAACACTTATGAAGCAGATAAATATTTTACCGATTTAGACAAGGAAAACATTTGGAAACTGGTTTGGCAAAGTGAAGAGAAAAAATATAATGATATTTCATTTAAATTTGCAAAATATATTAATGAGAACCCCAAAAGGCAGAATAGAATATAGGTATAAATAACTATTTTGCAAAGGACATTATTAAAGGAGATTTAGTAATGAGCGATATTATCGAAGGTAGAAATCCCGTGATGGAAGCACTGAAAGCTGAACGGCAAATAGAAAAGATAATGGTTGCAAAAGGTGCGGATCAAGGATCTATAAAGAAAATCATTGCAAAGGCAAAAAATAGCGGGATTCCGGTTCAATTTGTAGAGAAACCCTTCATAGACAAACATGCTGCAACAGGAGCACATCAGGGAGTAATAGCTTATGTGGCGGCATATGAATACTCGGAACTGGAAGACATTGTTTTCAAAGCGCAGTCAAATAAAGAAGACTTATTTATCATTATATTGGACGGAATAGAAGACCCCCATAATTTAGGAGCGATTATTCGAACTGCGGATGCTGCAGGCGTACATGGCGTCATTATCCCCAAAAGGCATGCGGCAGGACTTACATCTACGGCTGTAAAAGCTTCTGCTGGGGCAGTTGAGTATGTTCCTGTTGTCAGAGTATCGAATATTGTTCAGACAATCCGCAAATTGAAAGATTTGGGCGTTTGGATTGCAGCAGCGGATATGGAGGGCGTTGAGCTTTTCGGTACAAGTATGACCGGAAAGATTGCATTGGTTGTAGGAAGCGAGGGCAGAGGCATAGGCAGGTTGATAAAAGAAACCTGTGATTTTGCAGTCAGACTTCCAATGTGCGGAAAAATCCATTCTCTTAATGCTTCAGCTGCTGCCGCCGTTTTAATGTATGAAGTTGTAAGACAAAGAAGTCAAAGCAAGTAATTGACAAGATAAACAGATAATAGATAATGGTTAAGGAAAGTTTTACAAGGCAAAACTAATAATAAGCGGAGAATGAGATATACATAGTAGTAATTATGACAATCCGTAAAATATAATCTATAATCCATAAACCATAATCCATAATCTATAATCCATAAACCATAATCCATAATCTATAATCCATAATCTATAAACTAATAAAAGGATGAATGTCATTGAAACGGTATCTTCTTATCGATGGATATAATATAATAAACGCTTGGCCGGTATTGAAGGAGTTTGCAAAAAATTCATTAGAAGATGCACGAGATCAATTGATTCAGATGCTTGTAGACTATAAAGCTTTTACAGATCAAAATATTTGGGTTATTTTTGATGCACATCAGGTAAAGGGCGGAGATAACAGAAAAATGAATGTAAAAGGCATTCATATTGTTTATACTAAAGAAAATCAAACGGCAGATTCATTTATCGAAGTAAAAACCTCTGAGTTGACTAAAAAAAGATTTAATGAAGTAAGAGTTGCAACTTCAGATTGGGCGGAGCAGCAGGTAGTGATGGGGAGTGGAGCATCTCGACTTTCTGCGAGGGAACTCCTCATTGAAATTGAAGATAATACCAAGAGAATTGTTAAAAAAACTGAGACAATAAATAGTTCCAGATATTTTTTAAGTGACAGAATCGATAAAAAAATCGTAAAAAAGTTAGAGGAATGGAGAAAGGAGAAGAATAATCGTTGACGATTATAAAGCCTTAAGGTATAATAAATATACTTATTGCAATGGGTTTGAGTGTTTTTAACAAATTTCGACAAAATGTATAAAATTGAATAATGGCGAGATTTTCAGGAGGGATGAGGGTGGATCAAACGGTACCATTTGTAAGAGACGAATTAATCGATTATGCCGAATTTAAAGATGAAGAGATTGTTAGATTTGCAAGGCAGGGAAATGTTTACGCAGAAGAATCACTGATTCAGAAATATAAAAAATTTGTTAAAAACAAAGCAAAAGCATATTTTCTAATAGGGGCGGACAGAGAAGATATTATTCAGGAAGGAATGATCGGACTTTTCAAAGCCATAAGAGATTTTGACGAATCCAAACTGGCAACCTTCAAGGCCTTTGCTGAAATGTGTATTACCCGGCAAATAATTACGGCAATAAAAAGTGCCACACGTCAAAAACATATTCCTTTAAATTCATATGTATCGTTAAGCAAACCCATTTACGAAGAAAATTCCGAGAGAACCTTGATGGACATGCTTTCGTCAGAGAAGGTAACAGACCCTGAAACCATTATTGTTTTCAAGGAGGAGATTGATTACATAGAATCAAAAGTTGCCGGTTCTTTAAGCAAATTGGAGTGGAAGGTCCTGAGAGAATATTTGTTGGGCAAATCTTATCAGGAGATTGCTGAGAATATGGACAAGCCCATAAAATCCATTGATAATGCATTGCAACGTGTTAAAAGAAAACTCGAAGCCTATGTGGAGAATCGCAGATACTAAAATATACCTTATAATTTATTAAACATACCATGATGGGCAGTATATATTTATTGTTGACAGGACCTGTTGTTAATAGTACAATAAGTAGCGATAAATATACAGATTTCTGGCTTTTTGAAGCCGTTTTTTATGTGCAAAAAGCCGGATTAAGAATAAATGCCCATGTGGCTCAGTAGGTTAGAGCGTCGCCTTGGTAAGGCGGAGATCGGCGGTTCGAATCCGCTCATGGGCTCCAATTAAATAAATATTATATTTTTTTCATTTGTTTTGCTAAGGAGGATTAAAAAATGGGAAAAGCAAAATTTGAAAGAAACAAACCTCATGTAAACATTGGAACAATAGGACACGTAGATCACGGAAAAACAACATTGACAGCAGCTATTACAAAAACATTACACTTAAGATATGGGCTTGGAGGCGAAATTGCATTCGACGAAATCGACAAAGCGCCGGAAGAGAAAGAAAGAGGAATCACAATATCTACAGCACATGTAGAATACGAAACACCAAACAGACACTATGCACATGTAGACTGTCCAGGACATGCTGACTATGTAAAGAACATGATAACAGGAGCCGCACAGATGGATGGAGCTATCATGGTAGTGGCTGCCACAGACGGACCGATGCCTCAGACAAGAGAACATATTCTGTTATCCAGACAGGTAGGAGTTCCTTACATTGTGGTATTTCTGAACAAATGTGACATGGTAGACGATGAAGAATTATTGGATTTGGTGGAAATGGAAGTAAGAGAACTTCTTGATGAATATGAATTCCCAGGAGATGATACACCGGTCATCAGAGGATCTGCTCTTGAAGCATTGAATAATCCCGAAGGACCATGGGGAGATAAAATCATAGAACTTTATGAAGCCGTAGATTCATATATTCCTGAACCTGAAAGAGACACAGACAAACCGTTCCTGATGCCGGTAGAAGATGTATTCTCCATCACGGGAAGAGGAACGGTAGCAACAGGAAAAGTAGACAGAGGGATACTTAAAGTTCAGGACGAGGTAGAAATCGTAGGGTTGACAGATGAAGCGAGAAAAGTTGTGGTAACAGGAGTAGAAATGTTCAGAAAACTATTGGATCAGGCACAGGCCGGGGACAATGTAGGCGTACTTTTAAGAGGCGTACAAAGAACAGAGATCGAAAGAGGACAGGTACTTGCAGCACCGAAGACCATCAAACCCCATACAAAATTCAATGCTCAGGTATACGTATTGAAAAAAGAAGAAGGCGGAAGACACACACCGTTCTTTAACGGATACAGGCCACAGTTTTATTTTAGGACAACAGACGTTACAGGAACAGTAAAATTGCCCGAAGGCACAGAAATGTGTATGCCTGGCGATCATATCAAAATGGATATTGAACTGATTACACCTATTGCAATGGAAGAAGGCTTAAGATTTGCCATAAGAGAAGGCGGAAGAACGGTTGCTTCCGGAGTTGTAACATCTGTTATCGAATAAATAAATTGGTTTATAACTTTGAATCAGTAAAATAAATAGCCGGGGAATAATACCGGCTATTTTTCTGGTTTTGATGGTGAAATATACAAGTTTTGTTTAGGAACATTGATTTGTAGATTTCTCTTACTTCAATTAAGAGATTTGTATAAATAATTCTTATTGACATGCTTAAAAATCTGTGATAGCTTATATAAGTACCCTTAAAAGTAAATGATATAATAGTGGACAGTATGTCATCGTATATAGAGCAATTATTTGTTAGGAGGTATAGAAAATGAGAGTAAGGGTAACCTTAGCATGTACAGAATGCAAACAAAGAAATTACAACACGACAAAAAATAAAAAAAATGACCCTGATCGTATTGAATTAAAGAAATACTGTAGATTTTGCAAAACGCACACGCTCCATAAGGAGACAAAATAATTTCTGTTAAGGAAGTGAGTTAAATGAGTAAGTTAACAGAATCCAGAGGGAAACCCGTTAAATTTTTTAAAAATGTAAGATTCGAAATGAAAAAAGTCGTTTGGCCCAACAGATCAGAATTGATATCTTATACGGGCGTTGTACTTTTTACCTGTGCTGTTTTTGGATTAGGTATATGGCTGGCAGATTCCATTTTCAGTGGGGCCCTTAAAGTCATTCTGGATATAAATTTTTAGTTGAAAAGGAGGGAAGAGTGGAATCACTCGATTCTACTCCTTAAGTATGTCTGAAGATGCAAAATGGTATGTTGCACATACATATTCGGGACATGAAAATAAAGTAAAGGCCAATCTGGAAAAAATTGTAGAAAACAGAGGTATGCAGGATATTATATTAGATATTGTCGTGCCTACTGAAGACAGAATTGAAGTAAAGAATGGTCAGAGAAAAATAAAAACACGTAAAATGTTTCCCGGTTATGTAGTTGTAAAGATGCATATGAATGATGAATCATGGTATGTGATTCGCAATACTCAGGGTGTAACCGGATTTGTAGGTCCAGGTTCAAAACCGATTCCTTTAACAGATGATGAAGTAAGAAAGATGGGCATTGAAAAAATATCTTATGAGCTGGATGTGGCTCCGGGGGATAACGTGAAAGTTATTTCCGGTCCTTTTGAAAGCTTTATGGGGACAATTGAGGAAGTGAACCCGGAAAAGCAAACCCTAAAAGTATTAATTTCCATGTTTGGAAGAGAAACGCCGGTAGAATTGGAATTTAACCAGATAGATAAACTGTAATAGGTAGTGATTAGTGAATGTTGATTTTGCCGGAGCTAAATTTTTGTAGAAAACATTATTTTAGGTGAAGAGCGAAAGTGACCAATGCTATCCTCTGTGCACAATAGGAGAATAGTTAAGAATTAAGAATTAAGATGAATGACGAGATTTTGCTTATCAGCAAAATCATCCACCAATCTTAAATCTTAAATCATAAATCTTAAATCAAATCATTTAAGGAGGTGGAAATATGGCAAAAAAAGCTGACGGTTTTATAAAATTGCAGATACCGGCAGGGAATGCAACTCCTGCGCCACCGGTAGGACCTGCTTTAGGGCAGAAGGGTATCAATATCATGGAATTTTGTAAACAATTTAACGCTAAAACGGCGGATCAATCGGGAATGATTATT
The DNA here is from genome assembly GCA_964553505.1 of uncultured Eubacteriales bacterium. GTDB lineage: Bacteria > Bacillota > Clostridia > Peptostreptococcales > JAAYPU01 > JAENZQ01. Next base: position 9,636 of record CAZKKX010000003.1, read on the forward strand.
CCGGTTGTAATAACAGTATATCAAGATAGATCTTTTACTTTTATTACAAAGACACCACCGGCAGCGGTTCTATTGAAAAAAGCCGCAAAATTAAAAAGTGGTTCAGGAGTACCCAATAAAAACAAAGTAGCAACTATTACCTTAGATCAGGTAAAAGAAATTGCACAAATTAAGATGCCCGACTTAAATGCGGCTAATTTAGACAGTGCCGTTAATATGATTAAAGGAACTGCAAGGAGTATGGGTATTGTTGTTAATGAGTAAGTAAACAAGTGGGAGGCAAAATACCGTTAGTACCACAAGGAGGTAATAAATAAAATGACTACAAGAGGAAAGAATTATAAAGATAGTGCAAAATTAATCGACAGAACAAATCTTTATGAAGCAAGAGAAGCGGTTGAACTTATCTTACAAACAGCTAAAGCGAAGTTTGACGAAACGATAGAAGCACACATAAAGCTTGGAGTAGATTCAAGACATGCGGATCAGCAAGTAAGAGGCGCAATTGTGCTTCCTCATGGAACCGGCAAATCAAAAAAAGTACTTGTATTTGCTAAGGGAGATAAAGAAAAGGAAGCCCTGGATGCAGGTGCAGATTATGTAGGAGCAGATGATTTAGCAAGCAAAATTCAGAAAGAAAATTGGTTTGACTTTGATGTAGTAGTAGCGACTCCGGACATGATGAGTGTGGCTGGAAAGCTAGGTAGAATATTAGGACCCAAAGGACTTATGCCGAATCCAAAATCCGGTACAGTTACTTTTGAAGTTGAAAAAGCAATTAAAGAAATTAAAGCAGGTAAAGTCGAATACAGATTAGATAAAACAAATATTATTCATGTACCCATAGGAAAAGCTTCTTTTGGAGCTGATAAAATTACAGATAATTTTACGGCTTTAATGGATGCCATTATAAAAGCCAGACCTGCGGCAGCCAAAGGTCAGTACTTAAAAAGTGTAGCAATATCCAGTACAATGGGACCTGGCGTTAAAATAAATCCGCTGAAGGTTATACCATAAAGTTAAATAGAATATAAAACCGTAGACAGCAGGGACATATACTGTTTAATTATCCTGCCGAGGTACTATATAAACATAGGCCTTTCTCTGTCTGCGGTGGAGAAGGCTTTATTGATTTTTGAAAAAATAATATCATGAAAATCATGAAAACAGAGGAGGTGGAAGAATGTCTGCAAACCTGGAAGCAAAAAAAGAGGTTGTTGAGGAAATAAAAAGCAAACTTCAGAATGCACAATCTGCTGTGGTTGTAGATTATCGCGGACTTTCGGTTGAAGAGGTCAACACATTAAGGAAACTTATGAGAGAAGCGAATGTAGAATACAAGATATATAAAAATACACTCATGAATTTAGCTATAAAAGGATCTGACTTTGAGAAGTTGACCCAAGTATTGGAAGGACCCAGTGCATTTGCGTTCGGATATGATGATGCAGTTGCTCCGGCAAGAGTTCTGAACGGTTTTATGAAGAAAACAAAGAAGATGGAATTCAAAGCGGGAGTTGTTGAAGGAAAATTTTTTGATGTAGAAGGAATAAAGGCAATAGCCGGACTTCCGTCAAGGGAAGAACTTATCGGAAAATTCCTCGGAAGCATTAAATCTCCTGTTTCAAGCTTTGCTTATTTGCTTAAGGCAATTATTGATAATCCGGATTGTTTAGCCAATTCAAAGGAAGAAGAATCTAAAGCAGAAGATAAACTTGAAGATAGTTCAGATGCGACAGCCGAAAAGGATAAGACTGAAGAGAAGGATCAATCAAAAGAGAAGACAGAAGATAATACTGAAGAAAACAAAGAAACGGAAAATAATAATTAGAGAAATATGGAGGTGTTTTAAATGACAAAGGAACAAATTATTGAAGCAATAAAAGGCATGACGGTATTAGAATTGAATGAGCTGGTAGAGGCTTGTGAAGAAGAATTTGGGGTTTCTGCCGCAGCACCGGTAGCTGCTGCAGGCGCTGCAGTTGCTGAAGATGCAGCCGAAGAGAAAAGTGAATTTGATGTAGTGCTTAATGAAGCAGGTTCACAGAAAATTAAAGTAATCAAAGTTGTCAGAGAGATTACCGGGCTTGGATTAAAAGAAGCGAAAGATTTAGTAGATAATGCACCTGGCAAGGTAAAAGAAGGCGTTTCTAAAGAAGAGGCGACTGAATTGAAGAACAAACTTGAAGAAGTCGGTGCTTCTGTAGAAGTAAAATAGTTTATCACATAAACTGCCGAGTCAATAATATTGACCCGGCTTTTATTTTATTAACAAAACGATAAACTTTTTTATTGACACAATTAATCACTTGTGATAATATGTTAAATTGCCATACACGTATATAAAACCAAAATAGTATGAAAAATACAAAAAATGTTAATAGTATTAATACAATCAAAATCTTTTATAAAGAATCAATCATTTAAGGTTTATTCAGTAACATTTTTCTGCAAGGAGTGAAGAGCATGCCCCACCCTATCAAAACAGGCAAAAAGGTTAGAATGAGCTATTCCAAGATTAATGAAGTAGCACCTATGCCAAGTCTTATTCAAATTCAACGAGATTCCTACGAGTGGTTTCTGGAAGAAGGTCTCAGAGAAGTTTTTGAAGATATTTCCCCAATTAAGGACTATGCCGGAAATCTTATCCTGGAATTTATTGACTACTCTATTGATGAAAATCCCAAATATGATGTGGAAGAGTGCAAAGAAAGAGACGTTACATACGCGGCCCCTTTAAAGGTGAAAGTTCGGTTGATCAATAAAGAAACCGGCGAAGTTAAAGAACAGGAAGTGTTTATGGGAGATTTCCCTCTTATGACGGAAAAAGGCACTTTTATATATAATGGTGCCGAGAGGGTTATTGTAACACAACTGGTACGCTCTCCGGGTCCCTATTATAATATGGAAATTGATAAATCGGGGAAAAGACTTTTTTCGACTACAATTATTCCAAATAGAGGAGCATGGCTGGAATACGAAACGGATTCAAATGAAGTTGTTTCAGTCAGAGTGGATCGGACAAGAAAGCAGCCTGTTACAGCTTTGCTAAGGGCATTAGGATTTGGTACGGATTTAGAAATAATTCAACTCTTGGGAGAAGATGAGAGACTTTTAAGAACTTTGGAAAAAGATCATACAAATAACGTAGATGAAGGGCTTTTGGAAATTTATAAAAAATTAAGGCCTGGAGAACCCCCTACTGTAGATAGTGCAAAATCGCTTTTGGATTCATTGTTTTTTGACCCTAAAAGATATGACTTAGCAAAAGTCGGTCGATATAAATATAACAAAAAATTAGGCTTGACAAATAGGTTGATTGGATGCAAAGCGGCAGAAGATGTAGTTAACCCTGAGACAGGTGAAATCCTGGCAAAAAAAGAAGAAAAATTAACAAGATCCAAAGCGATTGAAATCGAAAACTCGGGGGTCAAGTCTGTTCATGTATTTGATGAAGAGGGTAAAATTGTTAAAGTTATAGGAAATAACTTTGTAAATATCAAACAATTTATTGATATTAACTTGGATGACATCGGTATACCTGAAAAAGTGTACTATCCGGTGCTTAAAGAAATATTGGAGAACTTCAAAAATGATAAAGAAATTAAAGAGGCTATAATTTCAAACAGAAGCAAGCTTTTGCCAAAACATATTATTGTTGACGATATTATTGCTTCTATCAGCTATATCCTGAATCTCAGCCATGGAATAGGGCATATAGATGACATTGACCATTTAGGAAACAGAAGATTACGAACTGTAGGAGAATTGCTCCAGAATCAGTTTAGAATTGGCCTTTCCAGAATGGAGCGAGTGGTTAGAGAAAGAATGACTATTCAGGACATGGATATTATTACGCCGCAGGCGCTTATCAATATTCGACCTGTTACGGCATCTATAAAAGAATTTTTTGGAAGCAGCCAGCTTTCTCAATTTATGGACCAAACCAATCCGTTGGCTGAATTGACCCACAAAAGAAGACTTTCTGCTTTGGGTCCCGGGGGTCTTTCAAGAGAACGGGCAGGGTTTGAAGTAAGGGATGTTCACCATTCCCATTATGGAAGGATGTGCCCTATTGAAACGCCGGAAGGTCCAAACATTGGTCTGATTGGGTCGCTTACTACCTATGGAAAGATAAACGAATATGGGTTTATTGAGTCGCCTTATAGACGAGTGAATAAGGAAAAAGGTATCGTCACAGGTGAAATACATTACTTGACGGCAGACGAAGAAGAAACACTGATTATTGCTCAGGCAAACGAACCGTTAGATGAGGAAGGTCGCTTTATAAATAAAAGAGTTACGGCCAGGGGTTTTGGCGGCGATATAGATGTGGTTCCGAGGGAAGAAGCAGATTATATGGATGTTTCTCCTAAGCAGGTTGTATCCGTTGCAACAGCCATGATTCCGTTTTTAGAAAACGATGATGCCAACAGAGCTCTAATGGGATCAAATATGCAAAGACAAGCAGTGCCTCTTCTTGTTTCAGAAGCACCTATTGTTGGAACAGGTATGGAATATTTGGCAGCAAAGGATTCAGGCGTTGTTGTTTTAGCTAAGAACGGTGGAATTGTTGAATATGTAGATGCTAAAAAGATTATTATCAAAAGAGATAGTGATGGAGGTAAGGATCACTATAATCTTTTAAAATTTAAAAGGTCTAATCAGGGAACCTGCTTCAATCAAAGACCTATAGTAAATAAGAATGAACATATTGAAACCGGAGAACCTATCGCAGATGGACCTTCTACCGAAAAGGGAGAAATTGCATTAGGAAAAAATCTTTTAGTAGGCTTTATGACATGGGAAGGTTATAATTTTGAGGATGCTATCCTTATAAATGAAAGATTAATAATGGACGATGTGTTGACATCCATTCATATAGAAGAATATGAATCGGAAGCTCGTGATACAAAACTGGGACCTGAAGAAATCACCAGGGACATTCCCAATGTTGGAGAAGATGCTCTAAAGGATCTGGACGAAGAAGGTATTATTAGAATAGGTGCGGAAGTTAATTCTTCCGATATACTTGTTGGCAAAGTAACGCCAAAAGGCGAAACGGAGCTAACTGCAGAAGAAAGACTTTTAAGAGCCATTTTTGGTGAAAAGGCCAGAGAAGTTCGTGATACTTCACTAAGGGTACCTCATGGAGAAACAGGTATAATTGTAGATGTGAAAGTATTTTCAAGAGATAACGGAGACGAACTTCCGCCTGGTGTCAATAAGCTGGTACGCTGTTATGTGGCAACTAAAAGGAAAATCAATGTCGGAGATAAAATGGCAGGTCGCCACGGGAATAAAGGTGTTATATCCAGGATATTACCAGAAGAGGATATGCCTTTTATGGAAGAGGGAACACCTTTGCAGATTGTGTTAAATCCTCTGGGCGTTCCTTCACGTATGAATATCGGGCAGGTTCTGGAGGCACATTTGGGATTAGCCGCGAAACATAAAAATTGGTATATCTCTACACCTGTATTCGATGGCGCCAACGAATATGATATTATTGAACAACTCAAAGAATGCGGTTATCCTGAAACAGGCAAGCTTCAGCTTCACGACGGAAGGACAGGAGAGTTATTCGACAATCCGGTAACTGTCGGATATATGTATATGTTAAAATTGCATCACTTGGTTGACGATAAAATCCATGCGAGAAGTACCGGACCGTATTCTCTTGTGACACAACAGCCCCTTGGCGGCAAGGCTCAATTTGGAGGACAGAGATTTGGAGAAATGGAAGTTTGGGCTTTAGAGGCGTATGGCTCCGCCTATACGCTTCAGGAGATACTAACGGTCAAATCGGATGATGTAGTAGGTCGTGTCAAGACTTATGAAGCGATCGTTAAGGGTGAGAATATACCGGAACCTGGTGTTCCGGAATCCTTCAAAGTTCTCATTAAGGAAATGCAGAGTTTAGCATTGGATGTTAAAGTTCTGACGGAAGAAGACAGAGAAATTGAAATAAAAGAATCTGTTGAAGATGAATTGAATGAAATTGATTCAATATTAGAGGTAGAAGGTTTTTCATTATATCAGAAGCCTGAAGATTCTTCAGGAAATATTGACGAAGACCCGGATGCAGATTTAGATACGGATGAGGAAGATATGGGCTTTATAGAAGAAGAGGTTCTGGATGAGAATCCGGACGATGATGAAAAAGTCAATGAAAATGATGATATTTCTGATGAGAATGACTAATTAAAATAACCTAAAATACACTATGAAGGGAGAGACAACCCTTGTACGAACTCAATAATTTTGAATCATTAAAAATAGGTCTCGCATCACCGGAAAAGATAAGAAGCTGGTCAAAAGGTGAAGTGAAAAAGCCTGAAACGATTAATTACAGAACATTGAAACCTGAAAAAGAAGGATTGTTTTGTGAAAAAATATTTGGACCTACAAAAGACTGGGAATGCCATTGCGGCAAATATAAAAGGATTCGTTATAAAGGTATCATATGCGACAGATGCGGCGTGGAAGTTACGAAATCAAAAGTAAGAAGAGAAAGAATGGGACATATAGAACTGGCAGCACCTGTATCCCATATCTGGTATTTTAAAGGAATACCAAGCAGGATGGGTCTTGTCTTAGATATGTCTCCAAGATCTTTGGAAAAAATTCTATATTTTGCATCCTATGTTGTGACAGATCCAAAAAATACGCCTCTATCATACAAGCAGCTTCTTTCTGAACAGGAATACAGAGAATACAAGGATAAATATAAAAATGGATTTAAAGCTGTTATGGGTGCGGAAGCCGTTAAAGAAATTTTAAGCTATATTGATCTTGAAAAACTATCCATAGATTTAAGAAAAAAGCTAAAAGAAAGTACCGGTCAGAAAAAAATCAGAACCGTAAGGCGCTTGGAAGTCGTAGAAGCTTTAAGACAGTCCGGAAACAGACCGGAATGGATGATTTTAGATGTTATTCCTGTGATTCCGCCGGATTTACGGCCTATGGTACAGTTGGACGGAGGCAGATTTGCAACCTCCGATTTAAATGATTTATATAGACGTGTAATCAATAGAAATAATCGTCTTAAAAGACTGTTGGATCTGGGAGCTCCCGACATTATAGTCAGAAATGAAAAAAGAATGCTTCAGGAAGCAGTAGATGCACTCATTGATAATGGAAGAAGAGGGCGACCTGTAACAGGTCCCGGAAACAGACCTTTAAAATCCCTTTCGGATATGCTTAAAGGAAAACAGGGTCGATTCAGACAGAACCTGCTTGGTAAGCGTGTGGACTATTCCGGTCGTTCTGTTATTGTTGTAGGTCCGGAATTAAAATTTTACCAGTGTGGACTACCTAAAAAAATGGCTCTGGAACTTTTTAAGCCGTTTATTATGAAAAGGCTGGTTGAAAGCGGTCTTTCACACAATATTAAAAGCGCAAAAAGAATGGTAGAAAGAGTCCGAACAGAAGTTTGGGATGTATTGGAAGAAGTTATAAAAGAACATCCTGTTCTTCTAAATAGAGCACCTACCCTTCACCGGCTTGGCATTCAGGCTTTTGAACCTGTTTTGGTTGAAGGGAAAGCCATAAAGCTTCATCCTTTGGTCTGTACGGCATATAATGCCGATTTTGACGGAGACCAGATGGCAGTTCATGTACCGCTTTCAGTTGAAGCTCAAGCCGAAGCCAGATTCTTGATGCTGTCGGTGAATAATATTCTTGCACCTAAAGACGGGACACCCATTACAACTCCTACACAGGATATGGTGCTGGGAAGTTATTATCTCACAGTTGAAGTAGAGGGTGCAAAAGGTGAAGGAAAAATATTTAAAGACTTTGATGAAATGCTCATGGCATATAGAACGGGTGCTGTAGGACTGCACGCAAGAGTAAAAGTCAGAAAACAGCTTCACAAAGAAGACAAAGGAAAACTCGTAGAATCTACTGTTGGAAGATTTATCTTTAATGAAAAAATTCCGCAGGATCTGGGGTTTGTTAACAGAAATACCGACTCCTATTCACTGGAAGTAGATTTTTTATGCGACAAGAAAAAACTGGGGCTTGTAATAAATAAATGCTTTAACAGATTTGGTAATACCATAACTGCTAAGATGCTGGATCATATTAAAGAAATAGGGTTCCATTACTCTACGATAGGTGCGATTACAATAAGTGTTTCTGACATGAGGATTCCTGAAGAAAAAAGCAGGATTCTATCAGAGGCTAATGAACAGGTAGACAAATATGAAAAGGCATTCAGAAGAGGTCTTATTTCAGATGAAGAAAGATACGAAAAAGTTATTGAAACTTGGCAGAAGGCTACTGAAGAAGTGGCAGATGCTTTGATGAATACATTGGGCAGATTGAATAACTTGTACATCATGGCACATTCCGGAGCAAGAGGAAGTAAAAACCAAATCAGACAAATCGGTGGTATGCGTGGACTGATGGCCAATGCATCAGGTCATACAATTGAAATTCCGATTAAATCTAATTTCCGTGAAGGACTGTCTGTATTGGAGTATTTTATCTCTACAAACGGAGCACGAAAAGGTCTTGCTGATACGGCACTTAGAACAGCGGACTCAGGATATCTGACACGAAGGCTGGTGGACGTAAGCCATAATGTGATTGTAAGAGAAATTGACTGCGGAACTGAAGAAGGCGTTGTTGTAAAAGCTTTCACAGATGGGAAGGAAGTCATAGAATCTCTTAAAAGCAGAATTGCCGGTAGGTTTGTAAGTGAAAATGTCAAACATCCAAAAACAAATAAAGTTATAGTAAAAACGGGAGAAATGATTGACGAAGAAATGGCAGAATACATTGAAAAGTCTGGAATAGAAAAGATTAAAATAAGATCTGCCTTAACTTGTAAGACTAAGAATGGTGTTTGTTCATTATGCTATGGAAGAAATCTGGCTACAGGTGAAATTGTCAATATTGGCGAATCTGTAGGTATCATCGCAGCTCAATCCATAGGAGAACCCGGGACTCAGTTAACTATGCGGACGTTCCATACCGGTGGTGTTGCCGGAAATGATATCACTCAGGGGCTTCCCAGGGTAGAGGAGCTATTTGAAGCCAGAAAACCAAAAGGCTTGGCGATTATTTCCGAAATAGACGGAACTGTCACCATAAAGGGAACAAAAAGAAATACTGAAATTGTTGTGACAGGAGAAGATGGCACCGAAGCAAAATATAACATACCATATGGTTCAAGGCTAAAAGTTAAAGACGGTGATTTTATCAGTGCGGGAGACGAATTTACACAAGGCTCTATTAACCCACATGATATTTTGAGGATAAAAGGAATTGAAGGCGTCTATCAATACCTGCTGAAAGAAGTTCAGAGAGTTTATAAACTACAGGGGGTTGATATTAATGATAAACATATTGAAGTTATTGTCAGCCAGATGCTTTCAAAGATAAAAGTTGAAGATGCCGGGGATACAGATTTGCTTCCTGGTGGTTTGTATAATATGTATGAATTTGAAGATGCTAATAAGCAGACGGAAGCTGAAAGTGGAGAATCTGCGAAGGGTAAAAGAACACTTTTGGGTATTACAAAGGCTTCTTTGGCAACAAACTCATTCCTTTCAGCCGCATCTTTCCAGGAAACAACACGCGTATTGACAGATGCAGCAATTAAAGGCAAAAACGATCGCTTGGTAGGATTGAAAGAAAATGTAATTATTGGAAAATTAATTCCTGCCGGTACCGGAATGAAACGATATAAAAATCTTGCAATTAATCATCCTGAAATGGATGAAGCTGAAGAAATTCAAGAAGAAGAAATTATTTGACATAGAATTTGACAGGTGATATACTGCAAAGGTGTGCTAATAAATATGGTGTTTAAACTGTACAATTTCTTGCACAATTAAAGGGAGATTACACATTTGGAACAAATGTATAATCATCCCTTATCCTGTTGTAAAGAGATATAAAAAAGGAGGTAGAATAATGCTTTCCGAGTACAGAAAAAAGGGACTATTAGTAGTAGGTACCAAACAAACATTAAAAGCCATAAATGAAAATAAATTATGCAAGGTATTTATTGCACAGGATGCGGAAAACTATGTGATTCGCAGCATAGAAGAAGCAGCAAAAAATAAAAAAACTGTCGTTACCCATGTGCCGTCTATGAAGAAATTAGGTAAGGACTGCGGGATAAAAGTGAGTGCCGCCACAGCGGGAATCCTAAGAGACAAGGTTTAAGAGTTAAGATTTAAGAATTAAGATTGAAGGAAGGTTTTGCTTCACAAAACCAACATTCACTAATCCCTAACCTCTAACCTCTAACCTCTAATCTCTTTATAATTTGGTTATAGTTCAACTATAATATAGATATATCAAAATAAAGGAGGTGTGCCGAAAGATGCCAACAATCAGCCAATTAGTCAGAAAAGGAAGAGAAAGAGCAGAATATAAATCTACTGCTCCAGCACTTTTGAAAGGACTTAATTCTCTCAAAAGAGTACAAACTGATATTAGTGCTCCTCAAAAAAGAGGTGTATGTACTTCCGTAAAGACCGTTACTCCAAAGAAGCCGAACTCAGCTTTGAGAAAGGTTGCCAGAGTACGTCTGACAAATGGGATTGAAGTGACAGCTTATATTCCGGGGATTGGACATAATCTTCAGGAGCATAGCGTTGTATTAATTCGAGGAGGAAGAGTAAAAGACCTTCCTGGTGTCAGATATCACATTGTAAGGGGAACCCTGGATACAGCCGGAGTAGCGCAAAGAAATCAAGCCCGTTCCAAATACGGTGCTAAAAGACCCAAGAAATAATATAATCGGTAAAGTGCACCTCGTTGAGGATTCATATATATGTATGCACAGCGACAAATATATTTTGTCGAGTACCGATGAACAAATTTATGTTTAAGGAGGGAAGCGAAGTGCCTAGAAAAGGAAACATTCCAAAAAGAGAAGTACTTCCGGATCCGGTATATGGAAGTAAAGCAGTAGCAAAACTGATTAATAATATCATGCTTGACGGAAAAAAAGGGACAGCACAAAGAATTGTATACAATGCATTTGATACAATAAAGGAAAATACAGGTAATGATCCTTTGGAAATATTTGAAAAAGCAATGAACAATATCATGCCTGTTTTGGAAGTAAAAGCAAGACGAGTAGGCGGTGCAAATTATCAGGTTCCCATTGAAGTCAGAGCTGAAAGACGTCAAACTCTTGGTCTCAGATGGCTCACCAAATACACCAGAGCCAGAGGGGAAAAAACCATGCAGGAAAGGCTTGCTAAAGAAATCATGGATGCTGCTAATAATGCCGGAGCTTCAGTAAAGAAAAAAGAAGATACACATAAAATGGCTGAAGCAAATAAAGCTTTCGCCCATTACAGATGGTAACGAATATTATATATACTAATTATTATAGGAAAGGAGGGATTTATTATGCCTAGACAATTTCCCTTAGAAGAAACAAGAAATATCGGTATTATGGCACATATCGATGCAGGAAAAACTACAACAACAGAAAGAATACTATTCTATACCGGCAGGACGCATAAGCTTGGAGAAGTGCATGAAGGTGCGGCTACAATGGATTGGATGGAGCAGGAGCAGGAAAGAGGTATTACTATTACTTCAGCTGCAACAACTGCTCAGTGGAAAGATAAAAGAATAAATATTATCGATACGCCAGGCCATGTTGACTTTACAGTTGAAGTTGAGCGATCACTTCGTGTGCTGGATGGCACCGTAGCGGTATTTTGTGCTAAAGGCGGAGTTGAGCCTCAATCTGAAACAGTCTGGAGGCAGGCTGAGAAGTATGGAGTGCCCAGAATGGCATTTATTAACAAAATGGATATTTTGGGAGCAGATTTTTTGAATGTTGTAAAGATGATGCGAGAAAGACTGAAAGCAAATGCAGTACCTATTCAAATACCTATTGGAAAAGAAGATACTTTTACAGGAATTATTGATTTGGTCGAGATGAATGCAAGGATATACAAAGATGATCTTGGAAAAGTTATGGAAATCGTTGATATTCCTGAAGACATGAAAGATATAACCGATGAATGGAAAGCGAATTTGCTTGAAGTAGTTGCAGATGCAGATGAAGAATTAATGATGAAGTACTTGGAAGGCGAGGAAATCTCTCCGGATGAAATAAAAGCGGCAATACGAAAAATGACCGTTTCCAACGAAATGGTACCTGTATGTTGTGGGTCAGCATACAAAAATAAAGGCGTACAATTGTTATTGGATGCCGTGGTAGCCTATCTTCCTTCTCCTTTGGATATTCCTGCAATAAAAGGGATTCATCCTAAGACAGATGAAGAAATTGAAAGAAAGGCTGATGAGAAAGAGCCTTTTTCAGCATTAGCATTTAAGATCATGGCAGACCCGTTTGTAGGGAAACTTGCTTTTTTCCGAGTTTATTCAGGAAAATTAAAGTCAGGATCTTATGTATATAATTCGACAAAAGAAAAAAAAGAACGGATTGGGCGCATTCTTCAGATGCATGCCAACCGTAGAGAAGACATAGAAGAAGTATATGCCGGCGATATTGCTGCTGCAGTAGGTTTGAAGGATACAACTACCGGGGACACACTTTGTGATGAAAAAAACCCTGTTATACTTGAATCTATGGAATTTCCTGAACCTGTTATTGAAATTGCCATTGAGCCGAAAACTAAGGCTGGTCAGGAAAAAATGGGTTTGGCACTTGCGAAGCTTGCAGAAGAAGATCCTACTTTCAGGACATTTACTAACGAGGATACCGGTCAGACAATTATTGCAGGAATGGGAGAACTTCATCTTGAAATTATTGTCGACAGGCTTTTAAGAGAATTCAAAGTTGAAGCGAATGTAGGAAAGCCGCAGGTTGCCTATAAGGAAACCATAACGAAAACTGCAGATATAGATCATAAGTATGCGAAACAAAGTGGCGGTCGCGGGCAATATGGGCATGTTAAAATCAAAGTATCTCCAATGGAATCAGGACAGGGATATGAATTTGTTAATTCCGTTGTTGGCGGTGCGATTCCAAAAGAATATATTCCAAAAGTTGAGGATGGGATTAAAGAAGCCATGCAAAACGGTGCTTTAGCAGGTTATCCTGTTGTAGACGTTAAAATTGAGCTTTATGATGGTTCTTATCATGAAGTTGACTCGTCTGAAATGGCATTTAAAATTGCAGGTTCTATGGCTTTTCGAGAAGCAATGAAAAAGTCAAATCCGGCACTCTTGGAACCTTATTTTAAAATAGAAGTAACAGTTCCGGAGGAGTATATGGGTGACGTAATTGGTGATATTAACTCCAGAAGGGGCAAAATAGAAGGCATGCAAACAAGATCAGGTGCCCAGATTATAAAAGGGTACGTACCACTATCAGAAATGTTTGGTTATGCGACAGATTTAAGATCCAGGACACAGGGAAGAGGTGTGTACGTTATGCAGTTTGATCATTTTGAAAAAGTACCTGCCGGCCTGGTAGAAAAGATTATGAAGAAATGATAAGGAGGATTAAAAAATGGGAAAAGCAAAATTTGAAAGAAACAAACCTCATGTAAACATTGGAACAATAGGACACGTAGATCACGGAAAAACAACATTGACAGCAGCTATTACAAAAACATTACACTTAAGATATGGGCTTGGAGGCGAAATTGCATTCGACGAAATCGACAAAGCGCCGGAAGAGAAAGAAAGAGGAATCACAATATCTACAGCACATGTAGAATACGAAACACCAAACAGACACTATGCACATGTAGACTGTCCAGGACATGCTGACTATGTAAAGAACATGATAACAGGAGCCGCACAGATGGATGGAGCTATCATGGTAGTGGCTGCCACAGACGGACCGATGCCTCAGACAAGAGAACATATTCTGTTATCCAGACAGGTAGGAGTTCCTTACATTGTGGTATTTCTGAACAAATGTGACATGGTAGACGATGAAGAATTATTGGATTTGGTGGAAATGGAAGTAAGAGAACTTCTTGATGAATATGAATTCCCAGGAGATGATACACCGGTCATCAGAGGATCTGCTCTTGAAGCATTGAATAATCCCGAAGGACCATGGGGAGATAAAATCATAGAACTTTATGAAGCCGTAGATTCATATATTCCTGAACCTGAAAGAGACACAGACAAACCGTTCCTGATGCCGGTAGAAGATGTATTCTCCATCACGGGAAGAGGAACGGTAGCAACAGGAAAAGTAGACAGAGGGATACTTAAAGTTCAGGACGAGGTAGAAATCGTAGGGTTGACAGATGAAGCGAGAAAAGTTGTGGTAACAGGAGTAGAAATGTTCAGAAAACTATTGGATCAGGCACAGGCCGGGGACAATGTAGGCGTACTTTTAAGAGGCGTACAAAGAACAGAGATCGAAAGAGGACAGGTACTTGCAGCACCGAAGACCATCAAACCCCATACAAAATTCAATGCTCAGGTATACGTATTGAAAAAAGAAGAAGGCGGAAGACACACACCGTTCTTTAACGGATACAGGCCACAGTTTTATTTTAGGACAACAGACGTTACAGGAACAGTAAAATTGCCCGAAGGCACAGAAATGTGTATGCCTGGCGATCATATCAAAATGGATATTGAACTGATTACACCTATTGCAATGGAAGAAGGCTTAAGATTTGCCATAAGAGAAGGCGGAAGAACGGTTGCTTCCGGAGTTGTAACATCTGTTATCGAATAAGAAATATTTATTGGCTTGCATTCATTTTATAGATGTTGATTGAATGCAAGCCCTGATAAAATATTTACTTGATTTTCTATTAAAACAGTAATATAATATTATGGCATGCTTTAGGACAGCGATGAGGCAGAAGGTTGCTGAATTCAGGGAATTTCTGCTGAGAATGTCCGTTCAAGAAACGGGCGATTGGTATTTGTGCACGTTTTAAAAAAAAAGAAACACCCGGATAAGTGTATGAAGACCCTTCGTGCGATCAAAATTAATAACGTGCGAAAAAAGGAGGTAAAAGCAATGACTCAAGGACAGAAAATCAGAATCAGATTAAAGGCGTATGATCATAAAATTTTAGACCAGTCTGCAGGTAAAATAGTAGAAACTGCTAAGAAAACAGGAGCAGATGTATCAGGACCTATTCCATTGCCTACTGAAAAACAAGTAATTACAATTCTAAGAGCGGTTCACAAGTATAAGGATTCAAGAGAACAGTTTGAGCAGAGAACACATAAAAGGCTTATTGATATTCTAAGTCCTACACCCAAGACGGTAGATTCTCTTATGAGGCTTGATTTGCCGGCAGGTGTTGATATTGAAATAAAACTTTAGGAAGTACTAGGAATTAAGGTTGAGATAGATAATAAGATTCTCCTTAGCCATTTCTTAGTATGATTACAAATGTAATCCGCTGTAAGAACATAGGAGGTGTAAAATGAAAACGATATTAGGTAAAAAAGTTGGAATGACACAAATATTTACGGAAGCCGGAGAAGTTATACCGGTCAGTGTTATAGAAGCAGGACCGGTTACGGTCACACAGGTAAAATCTGAAGAAACAGACGGCTATAAGGGAGTACAGATTGGATTTGGAGAAATAAAGGAAAAAAAGGTTACAAAACCTTTAAAAGGACATTTTGACAAATCAAATCTGGAACATAAAAAATATTTGGCAGAGTTTAGAATAGATAATGCCGATAACTATGAAGTCGGGCAAACCCTTACGGTTGAAGACTTTGAAGTCGGATCGAAAGTAGATGTTACAGGTACTTCAAAAGGAAAAGGAACCCAGGGACCGATAAAAAGACACGGTCAATCAAGAGGACCTACGACTCATGGATCAAAATATCACAGAGGTCCCGGTTCCTTAGGCGGAACTTCTTATCCGGGAAGAGTATTCAAAGGACAGACCGGTGCCGGAAGAATGGGTAATGAAACGGTTACCGTACAAAACATTGAGATTATAAAAATTATTCCAGAAAAAAACATTATGCTTCTTAAAGGGGCAATTCCAGGACCCAAAGGCGGGCTGATGAAGATTCAGGATGCTGTAAAAGCCCAGAAACAGAACAAGTAGGCATACCAGCAGAAGGGAGGAAAGATAAATGGCTAAAGTAAGCATATTAAATATGGCCGGAGAGAATGTCGGCGAGATGAATTTAAAAGATGATGTTTTTGGAGTAAAAATCAATCAATACGCCGTTCACGAAGTGGTAAAAAATTATCTGGCAAACCAGAGACAGGGCACTCAATCTGCAAAAACAAGAAGCGAAGTCAGAGGTGGCGGACGAAAACCTTATAGACAGAAAGGAACCGGAAGAGCCAGGCAAGGAAGTATAGTTGCACCTAATCATGTTGGCGGAGGCATTGTTTTTGCACCGAAACCAAGAGATTATAGATATACGCTTCCCAAGAAGTTAAGAAGGCTTGCAATGAAATCAGCATTGACTTCTAAAGTAGTGGAAAAAGAAATCATTGTTCTTGATGATTTAAAAATGGAAGAACCAAAAACTAAAGAGATGATTCAAGTTCTTTCTAATATTAAAGCAGATAAGAAAGCGCTCATTATTATGGAGCAAAAAGATGAAAATATTATTAAATCTGCTGCTAATATACCGGGAATCACTACGGCTCTTGTAACGACAATGAATGTGTACGAAATTATCAATCATAACAGTTTTATTCTTACAAAAGATGCAGTGCACAAAATAGAGGAGGTGTACGCATAATGACAATAGCCTATGATATTATTATTCGACCGATCATCACCGAAACAAGTATGGATGATACTACAAATAAGAAATATACTTTTAAGGTTGCAAAAAAAGCGAATAAAACTCAAATAAAAGCTGCCGTTGAAGAAATTTTCGGAGTTGAAGTTGAAAAAGTAAATATTATGAACATCCGAGGCAAAATGAAACGAATGGGGCGAAATGTTGGCCGAACAGCCGATTCAAAAAAAGCAATCATTACGCTTACCCCCGACAGTAAAGAAATAGAGTTCTTCGAGGGAATGTAGCTATAAAATGAAATGATAATACGAAGGAGGGAAACAGCATGGGTATTAGAAAATATAAACCTATTACACCCGGTCAAAGAGGGATGTCGGTATCAACATTTGAAGAGATTACCACAAAAGAACCCGAAAAATCCCTGCTGGTAAGCCTGAAGAGAAAAGCAGGAAGAAACGCTCATGGAAAGATAACTGTTCGACATAGAGGTGGAGGGCAGAAAAGAAAATATAGAATAATAGATTTCAAGAGAGATAAAGACGATATTCCCGCAACAGTGAAAGCAATTGAATATGATCCCAACAGAAGTGCTAACATAGCGCTGCTTGTTTATGCGGACGGAGAAAAAAGGTATATTATTGCTCCCAACAAGCTTTCGGTAGGGGATACGGTTATATCAGGTGAAAAAGCGGATATTAAGATAGGAAATGCCCTTCCGCTCAAGAATATTCCTTTTGGAACAATAATTCATAATATAGAACTTAAGCCGGGAAAAGGGGCTCAGATGGTTCGAGCAGCAGGCAATTCCGCTCAGCTCATGGCAAGGGAAGGGAAGCATGCAACCTTGAGACTGCCATCCGGTGAAATGAGAAAAGTTAGTATGGCATGCAAGGCTACTATCGGAGAAGTAGGAAATATTGATCATGCCAATATTATGATTGGAAAAGCAGGAAGAAAAAGACATATGGGAATAAGACCTACTGTCAGAGGTTCTGTTATGAATCCAAATGACCATCCGCACGGTGGGGGAGAAGGAAGAGCACCTGTAGGAAGACCTTCACCTGTTACACCATGGGGAAAACCAACCATTGGTTATAAAACAAGAAAGAAAAACAAGTCATCTGATAAATATATTGTAAAACCGAGAAATAAGAAGTGATCATAAAAGCCAGATGATAAGTCTGTGAAGGGAGGAAAAGCTAATGGGAAGATCTCTTAAAAAAGGACCGTTTATAAAAGAAAAGCTTTTAAACAGAATAGAAGAAATGAATGATAAAAATGATAAAAAGGTCTTAAAGACATGGTCCAGAGCATCGACTATATTTCCGCAAATGGTAGGGCATACCATAGCCGTACATGACGGGAAAAGGCATGTACCGATTTATATTACGGAAGACATGGTAGGGCATAAACTTGGAGAATTTGCTCCAACAAGAACTTACAGAGGACATGCGGACAAAGAAAAATCTTCAAAGATTAAGAAATAAAGAATACGTTGATTATGGAAGGAGGGTATTCGATGGAGGCAAGAGCAGTTGCAAAATATGTACGAATTTCTCCCAGAAAGATGAAGCCCATTACCGATCTGGTAAGAGGAAAAAATGCAAGTGAGGCATTATCGATTTTAAAGTTTACACCAAATAAAGGTGCTAAAATACTGGAAAAAGTCATTAGCTCCGCTGTTGCAAATGCTGAAAACAATCATGAAATGGATACGGATAGATTGTTTATATCAGAGGTATATGCGAACCAGGGACCTACTATGAAAAGATGGAGAGCTGGCTCTCAAGGACGTGCGTCGATGATACTCAAAAGAAGTAGCCATATAGGAGTTGTATTAAAGGAAAGAGCATAGTAGAAGGAGGTAAGAATTGAATGGGTCAAAAAGTTAGCCCTCATGGGTTGAGAGTGGGCGTTATTAAAGACTGGGATTCAAAATGGTATGCAGATAAAAAAGAGTTCTCGGATCTTCTGATTGAAGACAACAAATTGCGAGACTTAATCAAAAAAAGATTATACACGGCAGGCATTTCTAAAATTCAAATTGAAAGAGCCGCAAACAATAAAGTTAAAATTACGATTTATACAGCTAAACCGGGAATGGTCATCGGTCGAGGCGGAACCGGAATTGACGAATTAAAAGCTGATTTAGAAAAATTCATCAAACGAAGTGTTATGTTAAACGTATTTGAAATCAAAAAGCCGGAACTGGATGCACAATTGGTTGCAGAAAATGTTGCCTTTGCACTTGAAAGAAGGGTTTCCTTCAGACGAGCAATGAAGCAGGCTCTGGGAAGAACTATGAAAGCAGGCGCCAAGGGCGTTAAGATTCAGTCGGCGGGAAGACTTGGCGGTGTTGAAATGGCACGAACTGAAAAATACAGTGAAGGCAATGTTCCTCTTCATACTTTAAGAGCTGATATCGACTATGGTTTTGCTGAAGCAAATACCACCTACGGAAAAATAGGTGTGAAAGTATGGATCAATTTAGGAGAAGTTCTTCCAAATACTTCGGGAGATGATAAAGATATCAGAAATTATAATAATAGCGATGATAGAAAAAGAAGGCAAAGGAGAAAACCTGAGAACTCCAGAAAAAGGAATGAAACAGTAAAGGAAAAAGAATAAACAGAAACGGAAATTGCTAAGGCTTAAACTTAGCAGTTCTTGACCAGAAAGGAGGAACATAGCGATGTTAATGCCTAAAAGAGTGAAACGTCGTAGAGTGCATAGAGGGAGAATGAAAGGAATAGCAAACAAAGGCAATCAGATTGCTTATGGTAAGTATGGCCTTATTGCTTTAGAATCTGCATGGATTACATCTAATCAGATAGAAGCTGCCAGAATAGCTATGACCAGATCCATTAAAAGGGGAGGAAAAGTATACATTCAGATATTTCCTCACAAGCCGGTAACAAAAAAACCTGCCGAAGTAAGAATGGGTGCTGGAAAAGGTGCTCCTGAGTATTGGGTTGCTGTTGTTAAACCTGGAAGAGTTTTATTTGAAATCGATGGAGTATCAGAGGAAAAAGCAAGAGAAGCCATTCGCCTTGCAATTCATAAACTTCCGATTAAATGTAAATTCGTATCACGTGACGAATTTGAAGACAAGGGTGGTGAAGCAAATGAAAGCTGATAAATTACGAAATATGACAGATATAGAACTTAACAGTGAAATTATGAAACTTAAAAATGAATTATTTAATTTGAGATTTCAGCACGCTACCGGTCAGCTTGAAAACCCTGTTCGCATGAGGATCGTTAAAAAGGAAATTGCTCGAGCGAAAACCATTTTGAGGGAAATAGAGCTCAAGAAGGTAAACGCGTAGCGTCAGATACGTGGAAGGAGGGTGAACCATGGATAGAAATAAAAGAAAAACAAGAATCGGTAACGTTGTCAGCGATAAAATGAATAAGACTATAACTGTTTCCGTAGAGGACTTTGTAAGACATCCTCTTTATGGAAAAGCAGTAAAGAGAACGGCTAAATTTAAGGCACATGATGAGAATAATGAATGTAAAATAGGCGATAAAGTAAGAATTATGGAGACAAGACCATTGAGTAAAGACAAAAGATGGAGACTTGTTAATATAGTAGAACGCGCTAAATAGTTCTGAAAGGAGGCACGAAAATGATACAACAAGAAACACGTCTTAAAGTTGCCGATAATTCGGGGGCAAAAGAATTGCTTTGCATTCGTGTGTTAGGCGGTACCAGTCGAAAGTATGCGAATATTGGAGATATAATTGTATGTGCCGTAAAAGACGCAACACCAGGAGGTGTTGTCAAAAAAGGCAATGTAGTCAGAGCGGTTATTGTAAGAAGTAAAGGCGGGGTACGGCGTGCTGACGGGAGCTATATTAAATTTGACCAGAATGCGGCAGTTATTATCAAAGAAGATAAGAATCCCGTAGGAACACGTATATTCGGTCCTGTTGCAAGAGAATTAAGGGAGAAAAACTTCATGAAAATTATATCACTTGCACCGGAAGTATTATAACGAGGAGGTGTGACTATGAATATAAAAAAAGATGATTTAGTTTATGTAATATCAGGAAAAGATAAAGGAAAAAAAGGTAAAGTTATTAAAGCTCTGCCAAGAGATAATAAAGTAATAGTTGAAGGTGTAAATGTTCTTACCAAACATCAAAAAGCATCTCGAAAAGTTCAGCAAGCAGGGATCGTTCATCAGGAAGGTCCTATAGATGTTTCCAATGTTATGATTTGGGATTCAAAGGCCAAAGCACCTGCACGAATTGGTTTTAAAATTAAGGAAAACGGACATAAAGTAAGAATATCTAAAAAAACAGGTGAAGTTTTGGATTAATGACTTGAAAGGAGGGAATTAACCGTGGCTGTAAGACTTAAAGAACAATATCAGGATCAGGTATTCAATACTTTAAAAGAAAAGTTTCAGTATACCAATGTTATGGAAGTGCCGAAACTTGAAAAAGTTGTAATAAATATGGGCTTAGGTGAAGCGAAGGATAACGCAAAGTTATTGGAAACTGCAGTTGAAGAACTTGCAATTATAAGTGGTCAAAAGCCTGTTGTTACCAAAGCAAGGAAATCAATAGCCAATTTTAAAGTAAGGGCTGGAAACCCGGTTGGAGTGAAAGTAACCTTAAGAGGCGACAGAATGTATGAATTTGTTGACAAACTCTTTAATATTGCGCTGCCGCGTGTAAGAGACTTTAGAGGAGTGAACAGAAAATCATTTGACGGTAGAGGAAACTATGCTCTTGGTATTAAGGAACAACTTATTTTTCCGGAAATAAACTATGACAAAGTAGATAAAATAAAAGGCATGGATATTATATTTGTTACTTCAGCCAAGACAGATGAAGAAGCACTTGAATTGTTAAAACTCATGGGCATGCCATTTGCAAGATAGGAGGGAAAACTGTGGCTAAAAAATCTCTCATAGTAAAACAGCAGAGAAAACCAAAATATTCAACAAGAAAATATACACGATGCAAAATTTGTGGTAGACCACATGCATACCTGAGAAAATTCGGTATATGCCGTATATGCTTTAGGGAATTGGCTTATAAAGGAGAAATACCCGGAGTGAAGAAAGCCAGTTGGTAGTATTGAATACAGGGAAGGAGGTAATATGCCATGACAATGACAGATCCCATCGCAGATATGCTTACAAGAATTAGAAATGCAAATACTGTAGGACATGATACTGTGGATATTCCGGCTTCAAATATGAAAAAAGCCATAGCAGAAATACTCTACAGAGAAGGATATATAAGAGGATTCGATATTATCGAAGACGGAAAGCAAGGTATTATCAGAGTCCAAATGAAGTATGGTACTGATAAAGAAAAAGTAATCAGCGGCTTGAAGAAAATTTCAAAGCCGGGGCTAAAGGTTTATGCTAAAACACATGAAATTCCGAAAGTTCTTGGCGGACTTGGAATTGCTATTATTTCAACATCGAAGGGTATTATTACAGATAAAGATGCCAGAAATATGGGAGTAGGCGGAGAAGTAATTTGCTATGTTTGGTAAACGCCAATGAATAGGTATAGGAGGTGCAGTGATGTCAAGAATTGGAAGACAGCCTATAACTGTTCCGGAAAAAGTATCAATGGAGGTCGGAAAAAATAATTATATTACCATCAAAGGCCCCAAAGGTGAGTTGAAGGAGCAGATACACAAAGACATTAAAATAGAGCAGAAAGACGGGCAGTTATTTGTCATTAGGCCGACAGATAATAAAATGCACAGGTCTCTGCACGGATTAAGCAGAGCTTTGCTTAACAATATGGTAACAGGTGTTACACAGGGGTTTGAAAAGAAACTTCAGGTAGTAGGAGTCGGATATAAGTGTGAGAAAAAGGGGAAGACTCTTGTGTTAAATGTTGGATACTCACACCCGATAGAAATGACTGATCCGGAAGGATTAGAAACAATCGTAGCAGGAAATGAGATTACCGTAAAAGGTATTAATAAATCGGATGTAGGAAATTATGCAGCCAAAATCAGAGAACAGCGTACACCTGAGCCTTATAAAGGAAAAGGCATCAGATATCAGGATGAACGCATTATAAGAAAAGAAGGAAAAGCCGGTAAGAAATAGAAAGGAGTGAGTTCAATGGAAGGAAAATACAGCAGAAATGATAACCGTCTCGCCCGACATGGCAGAGTCAGGAAAAAAGTGTTCGGAACTCCTGAAAAACCGAGATTGTGCATATATAGAAGTATAAAGAATATATACGCTCAAGTTATTAACGATACGGAAGGTAACACGCTTGTGTCGGCATCCACACTGGATAAAGAAGTTCAGGGAAATGCCAAATATGGCGGAAACAAAGAAGCAGCAAAAGCTGTCGGTGCATTGATTGCGAAGAGGGCATTAGATAAAGGCATTGAAACCGTTGCATTTGACAGAGGCGGATACTTATATCACGGAAGAGTTAAAGAATTGGCTGAAGGAGCAAGAGAAGCCGGACTTAAATTCTAAGGAAGAAGGAGGGTAATGAATGCAGCGCAGTAGAATTGATGCATCAAAATTAGACTTAAAAGAGTCTATTGTAAATATCAGACGTGTGGCAAAGGTTGTAAAAGGCGGTAGAAACTTCAGATTCAGTGTTACAATGGTTGTCGGAAACGAAGACGGCTATGTGGGAGTAGGTCTTGGTAAGGCATTGGAAATTCCTGAAGCCATAAGAAAGGGAATTGAGGATGCTAAGAAAAATATGATATATGTTCCCAGAGTCGGCACCACGATACCCCACAGATCTGTTGGATTATATGGAGCCGGAAAAGTATTATTGATGCCGGCATCTGAAGGTACCGGTGTTATTGCCGGAGGGTCTGTCCGTACGGTATTGGAATTGGCAGGTGTAAAGGATGTAAGAGCAAAATCTATAGGAACCAATAATTCCAGAAATATGGCAAATGCTACAATAAAAGGACTAAAAGACCTTAAAACAGTTGAAAGTGTGTCAAAGCTAAGAGGTAAAACTAAGGAAGAAATATTAGGATAGAGGAGGGAGAGCCGTGGCTAAGCAATTAAAAATAACGTTAATCAAAAGTACAATCGGCGTAAAGCCCCTGCACTCAAAAAATGTCAAAGCACTGGGATTAAAAAAATTGAACCAAACGGTGGAACACCCTGACAATTCCCAGATTCGCGGAATGGTAGAGAAAGTTAAACATCTTGTAGAGGTAGAAGAAATCTAAATAGGAGGTGTTAAAAGATGAAGTTGCATAAACTTAAACCTGCCAATGGATCCAGAAAAAATCCAAAGAGAAAAGGCAGAGGCACTGCTTCAGGGCAAGGAAAAACTGCCGGCAGAGGCAGTAATGGGCAGAACTCTCGCAGCGGCGGGGGCACAAGACCTGGATTTGAAGGCGGTCAGATGCCCTTATACAGAAGAATTCCCAAAAGAGGCTTTACAAATATATTTAAGAAGCAGTGGGCTGTAGTAAATATTGAAGACTTAAATATTTTTGAAGACGAGACAGTTATTACTCCTGATCTGCTGATGAAGACAGGACTTGTTAAGAAGGTTCTGGACGGAGTGAAGGTACTTGGTGATGGAAGACTGGAGAAAAAGGTTACCATACAGGCACATAAATTCAGTAAATCAGCAGTTGATAAGATAGAATCTGCTGGAGGAAAGGCAGAGGTGATCTAATATGAACATGCTATCGACTATTATAAGTGCTTGGAAGATCCCTGACATCAAAAAAAGGATGCTATTCACGCTTATGATGCTTGCAATTTTCAGATTAGGATCAAATATTCCGGTTCCGGGAATGGACCGAACAGTATTGGAGCAATTATTTCAGGCAGGAGAAGGGTTGTTCGGACTGTATGATTTGTTCTCAGGTGGTGCTTTCAGTAATTTCACCATATTTGCTCTAAGTATTACCCCTTATATTACAGCTTCTATAATCCTTAATCTATTGACTATTGCAATTCCCAGCTTAGAAGCATTGGCAAAAGAAGGGGAAGAAGGCAGGAAGAAAATTGCACAGATTACTAGATATCTTACGGTCGGTTTAGCATTGATTCAGGCTATTGGCGTAAGTGTTGGATTATTTAATAGGGCTTTAATTAATACGGATTTCTTTTCCATTGCGGTTGTAGTATTGACACTGACTGCAGGGACGGCATTTTTGATGTGGCTTGGAGAACAAATTACTGAAAATGGTATTGGAAACGGAATCTCTTTGATTATCTTTGGAGGAATTATTTCCAGACTTCCGGTTGCAATTAAGCAGACTATAACAAGGTTGTCAACCGGGGACATATCCATTGTTACCTTAGCCCTCTTTGCAGTTATTGCAGTGATTATAATCATAGGAATTATTGCAATACAACAAGGAACAAGAAAAATACCCGTTCAATATGCAAAAAGAGTTGTAGGAAGAAAAATGTATGGCGGACAAAGTACGCATATTCCTATAAAAGTAAATCAGGCAGGGGTTATTCCTGTAATCTTTGCTTTGTCATTATTGCAGTTTCCGCTTACACTTACCTATTTTTTCCCAGAGGGAGGATTTTCTAACTTTATTGTAAAATATCTGTCATTGAATGGACAGCCGGGAATATGGATATACTCGATATTGAATATCTTTTTGATTATATTCTTTACGTACTTTTATACGGCAGTCACCTTCAATCCTATTGAGGTTTCAAATAACATGAAGGCAAATGGCGGTTTTATACCTGGTATAAGGCCTGGCAAACCAACGGCTGATTTTATTACTAAGGTAATGACGAGAATTACATTGGTAGGAGGTATTTTCTTAGCATTTATTGCAGTTTTACCGACCTTGATTTTCCAATTTACCGATTTGCAGTTTAGTTTTGGGGGAACATCTTTATTGATTGCCGTAGGCGTTGCCCTTGAGACCATGAAACAGATAGAAAGTCAAATGATGATGAGAAATTATCAAGGCTTTTTAAAATAGAAGTTAGGAGATGATAGATATGAGACTGGTATTATTGGGACCTCCTGGCGCTGGGAAAGGTACTCAGGCAGCGGACATCATCGAAAAGTATAAAGTCCCACATATTTCTACAGGGGATATTTTTCGAAAAAATGTTAAAGAAGGCACTGCGCTGGGGAAAAAGGCCAAAGTCTATATGGATAAAGGCGAATTAGTTCCTGATGAAGTGGTAGTTGCCATTGTTGAAGACCGATTAAAGGAAGATGATTGTTCCGACGGCTTCTTACTTGATGGCTTTCCGAGAACCGTTAATCAGGCAAAACAACTTGACAGTGTGCTTGATAAAATGGATTTAGCTATCGATATGGTAATCAATATAGATGTAAAGAAAGATACGCTTGTTGGAAGAGCAACTGGAAGAAGAGTATGTCGCAGCTGTGGGGCTACTTATCATGTTACATTTAAGCCGGCTCGGAAAGATGGTACCTGCGATTTATGCGGCGGAGAAGTTTATCAAAGAGACGACGATGCCGAGGAAACAGTTTCAAAAAGAATCGAAGTATATGCGAGCGAGACAAAACCACTGATAGAGTACTATAATAAAAAACAAAAACTCATCACAGTAGATGGGGAGCAGAACATTAAGAAAGTGTTTAAAGACATCACGGCTGCTTTAGGAGCATAATCATGATTATCATTAAATCTAAAAATGAAATCAAAGTTATGAAAGAAGCAGGAAAGGTTACTGCTGGTGTTCTTGAAAGAATAAAAAGTACCATTAAGCCCGGAATCACAACAAAAGAATTAGATCAGATTGCAGAAGAAGAAATTCTGAAAAATCACATGATTCCTGCTTTTAAGGGATATAATGGATTTCCTGCAAGCATATGCGTATCTATAAATGAACAAGTGGTTCATGGGATACCTTCGAAAAGAGCAATTTGTGAGGGTGATATCGTCAGCGTTGATGTTGGCGTCAGATATGAAGGTTACCATGGAGATGCTGCAAGAACCTTTGAAGTCGGTTCCGTATCGGAGGAAGCTAAAAAACTCATTAAAGTTACTAAACAAAGTTTTTATGAAGGTCTGAAATATTGTAATACAAGATATAGATTAACCGACATTTCCCATGCGATACAGGATTATGTCGAATCAAATGGTTTTTCGGTTGTTAAAGACTTTGTTGGTCATGGAATAGGAAAAGATATGCACGAAGACCCACAGATACCTAATTACGGCAGACCTGGAAGAGGTACTCGGTTGGCTTCCGGAATGGTATTTGCCATTGAGCCAATGGTGAACCTGGGAACCGATGAAGTCTCCGTACTTTTGGATAATTGGACAGTTGTTACGAATGATGGGAAACTATCTTCGCATTATGAGAATACGGTGGCATTAACAGATGGCGAGCCGGTAATACTGACAACGATTGAATGAAGTGAGTCCCATCATAGGGAGCTTCAGACTCTTCACTGATGGCAAGACGAACAAATTTCGAGTTTAGCAGCTCTTGATCTCGCCGCCTATAGAAGAGAGAGTCTTAGAGCTGTTTAATGAGATAAAGGTACGAGGTGAAAAAATGGAAACGACAGGTGAATTATGCTTAGGTCAAGTTGTAAGTTCTAAAGCCGGGCGTGATAAAGACAGATTGTTTTTCGTTATCGATATTATAGATGACCAATATGTTTTGATTGCAGACGGCGATCTTAGGAAAATAGAAAAACCTAAAAAGAAAAAAGTCAAACATTTGATAAATCATTCTATTATCAATGATATAATGAAAGAGAAATTGGAAAAAGACGAAAAAGTAGAAAATATTTATTTGAGAAGAGAGCTTGAGAAATTAGGCATCATCTAGATCAAGGATAGGAGGTGCATCTTATGGCTAAAAAAGATGTCATAGAAGTAATGGGCACCGTTGTAGAAGCTCAACCTAATGCCATGTTTAAGGTCAAACTGGAAAATGGGCATATGGTATTAGCTCATATTTCCGGAAAAATACGAATGAATTTTATTAAAATTTTACCAGGCGACAAAGTTAAAGTGGAATTATCACCCTACGACTTGACTAGAGGCCGGATCACTTGGAGAGATAAGTGATAAGGAGGGATAATAATGAAAGTACGAGCATCAGTTAAACCGATTTGTGAAAAATGTAAAATTATTAAACGCAACGGTAAAGTCATGATTCTCTGTGAGAACCCCAAACACAAACAGAAACAAGGATAAAAGAGAAAAATATTAGCCTTAGGTGGGCGGCTGGTTTATTCTAATGATTAAACAAACTCCTATGGCAAATATTTAATATAATCAAAAATGATACCAGGAGGTGTAATGGATGGCGAGAATTGCCGGTGTCGATTTACCCAGGGACAAAAGGGTAGAAATTGGACTTACCTATATATTTGGGATTGGTAGAGCTACTTCAAATGCTATCTTAAAAAAAGCAGGCATTAATCCGGATACCAGAGTGAAGGATTTAGCGGAGGATGAAGTCAGTAGCCTTCGGAAAATACTTGATACGGAATATCAGGTAGAGGGTGATCTTAGAAGAGAAGTATCACTTAATATAAAAAGGCTTATGGAGATAGGATGCTACAGAGGAATAAGACACAGAAGAGGGCTTCCGGTCAGAGGTCAGAACACTAAAACGAATGCAAGAACCAGAAAAGGTCCGAAGAAGACAGTTGGACGCAAAAAGAAGAAAGGTTAAAGGAGGCAAATAGATGGTAGCAAAAGCAACAAAAAAGACAACAACACGGAGAAAAAGACGTGAGAGAAAAAACATTGAACGCGGCCAGGCTCACATTCAATCGACCTTTAACAATACAATTGTAACCCTTACTGATATTGCCGGGAATGCCATATCATGGTCTACGGCAGGTGCTTTAGGCTTCAGGGGATCAAGAAAATCTACTCCCTTTGCTGCACAGATGGCAGCGGAAGAAGCTGCTAAAGCTGCAATGGATCATGGGTTAAAAACGGTTGAAGTATATGTAAAGGGACCAGGATCGGGAAGAGAGGCTGCTATTAGAGCACTTCAGACTGCAGGATTAGAAATTAGTCTTATTAAAGATATAACACCGATTCCTCATAATGGTTGCAGACCGCCGAAAAGACGAAGAGTATAATAATATATTGGGAGGTGTAGTGAGATGGCAAGATATACAGGACCTTCCTGCAGATTGTGCAGACGAGAAGGGCAAAAACTGTTTTTAAAAGGTGAGAGATGCTACAGCACTAAATGTGCTATAGATAAAAGAAATTATGCACCAGGACAACATGGACAGGGAAGAAAAAAAATATCTGATTATGGATTGCAGCTTAGAGAAAAACAAAAAGCTAAGAGATTCTATGGGGTCTTGGAAACTCAATTCAGACAGTATTTCAACAAGGCTGCGAGAAAACCCGGAATTACAGGTGAAAACTTACTTGTAATGCTGGAAACAAGATTGGATAATGTTGTTTTTAGAATGGGACTCGCTTTTTCAAGAAAAGAAGCACGACAGCTTATAATGCATGGACATTTTACAGTTAACGGTAAGAAAGTAAATATACCGTCTCTTAATGTATCCGAGGGAGATGTCATAAAAGTAAAAGAAAGCAGCGTAAACTCTCCTAAGTTTAAGGAAGTCAGAGAAGCGGCAGTTAATGCTCCGGGATGGGTATCAGTAGACTTTGAGAAACTTGAAGGAAAAATCCTCAACTATCCGACACGCGAGGATATCGATATACCTATTGAGGAACATCTCATTGTTGAGTTATACTCTAAATAGTAGTTTCCATTAAAGAAGCTAATTATTTGAGGGAGTTATACCCCCAGATTCCAAAAAAATAAAAGGAGGGTTTGGGTATGATAGAGATAGAAAAACCCACCATTGAATGTGTAGAATTAAGTGAAGATAACACTTACGGAAAATTTGTAGTAGAGCCTCTTGAGCGAGGTTATGGCACAACTCTTGGAAACAGTTTGCGAAGAATTTTGCTTTCTTCTTTACCCGGAAGTGCGGTAACATCTATAAAAATTAATGGGGTTCTACATGAGTTTTCTACAATTCCTTCTGTTAAAGAAGACGTTTCAGAAATTATTTTAAACTTGAAAAATCTTGCAGTTAAGTTAGACAATGAGGGACCAAGAACCGTTATGATAGATGCCGAAGGTCCTGGTGAAGTGACTGCTGCAGAAATTATTACGGATCCAGACTTGGAAATTCTAAATCCGGAGTTACACATTGCCACTTTAGAAGAAGGGGCAAAACTGGTCATGGAAATCAATATTTCGAGAGGAAGAGGCTACGTACCGGCAGAGCAGAATAAAACAGAAGAAATGCCTATTGGCGTAATACCCGTCGATTCCATCTATTCCCCTGTAACAAAAGTGAATTATGTTGTGGAGAATACCAGGGTCGGACAAGTTACGGATTTTGATAAACTTACTCTTGAAATATGGACAGATGGAAGTATTAAACCGGATGAAGGAGCATCTCTTGGTGCTAAAATCATGCTGGAACATCTCAATTTATTTATTGAACTAACTGAAAATTTTGATCAGGTAGAAATAATGGTTGAGAAGGAAGAAGACCAAAAAGAAAAAGTGCTTGAAATGACCATAGAGGAGCTTGAACTTTCGGTTAGATCCTTTAATTGCTTAAAGCGTGCGGGAATCAATACGGTTGAAGAGCTTACTCATAAAACAGAAGAAGATATGATGAAAGTAAGAAATTTAGGAAAAAAATCTCTTGATGAAGTAAAGAATAAACTATCTGAACTTGGTTTAGGACTTAAACCAAGCGATGAATAATTCAGCAAAGGAGGGAATAAGATGCCAGAGCAAAGGAAATTAGGCAGACCTACTTCTCATAGAAACCTCATGCTTAGAAATCTTGTGACGGATCTTTTAAGAGAAGGTCGAATCAAGACAACGGATACAAGAGCTAAAGAAACAAAAAAGATAGCTGAAAAAATGATTACTTTAGCTAAAAAGGGAGACTTGCATTCCAGAAGGCAAGTGCTTTCATATGTTACCGATGAGTCGGTAGTGAAGCATCTTTTTGATGATGTAGCACCTAAATATACCGAGAGGCACGGTGGTTATACCAGAATCCTTAAGATTGGCCCTCGAAGAGGAGATGCTGCTGAAATGGTATATTTGGAATTAGTATAAAAAAAAATCGGCTTTGACCGATTTTTTTTATACCTTTTTAACAATCTAATATTCTTTAAATTTGTACGCGAAAAATGTATAATGGGTAAGAGGTAAGAGGCAGTAATAAGATTATGGATTATAGATTATGGATTATGGAGTATGGATTATAGATTATGGATTATGGAAATTTTGCTTCACGAGTAGGAGCGCTCATTGGGCGACAAACAAAGATTACGCTTGCAAAACTATAAAGAGGAAAAACATCACAAAATCCAATGTGACGAAAAAACATCACAATCAATTAAGATTTCTGTTATAATATATCTGAAGGAGTGATAATAATGAAATATGTTGTTATTACCGGAGATATAATTAATTCCAGAAAAAGTCAATTTAATAAAGAAAAATTAGAATCTAAAATTGAACATTTCAATGATGTTTTAAAAAGTGATATTATTTCAAAGTTTTCTGTTCTAAAAGGTGATGAGGTTCAAGGTGTCATAAAATATAATAAAAATATATTTTTTGTCATTAGAAGACTGACGTGTTGCTTTAAACCATACGATATTCGTT
>CAZKKX010000004.1:0-40842 GCA_964553505.1 uncultured Eubacteriales bacterium
AGGCTGATATGGTACGGGCCGAAGATCTGAAAGATGAGAAGATGAAATCAGAAAAATTAATGAAGCATGTGGAGGATTGCATTAATAATTTACATTTAACAGAGGCCATTCAAATTCTAAGAAAGATTATTTCCGAGAAACCATTGGACCCGATTCCCTATCTATTAATGTCCAAAGCTTATGGAGACATGAAGATGCATGAAGAAGAAAGTAAATTCAGAAAAATTTATCAATCTTTGCTGCAGGAAGAAGATAATGATAAATAGGTATAAATCAATACATATAAACTATATACTGATTTATACTTATACTTTTACTTATACTTATACTTACACTTCCACGTTTCTCTTGAGTATTTCCGATACGGAAGTGGCTAAGCCTGCGATCCCCTGTATTTCCGAAGGGATAATGATTTTAGTGGCTTTCCCGTCGGCAATTTTAGCTAAAGCTTCTAAGCTTTTCAATGAAATAACGGCTTCATCCGGTGCTGCAGCTTTGATCATTTTTAAACCTTCCGAGGTTGCTTGCTGTACTTTAAGTATTGCTTCGGCCTGACCCTCGGCTTCTTTTATAGCCGACTCTTTTTCTGCCTCGGCCTGAAGGATGACAGCTTCCTTATTACCTTCGGCAATAAGAATTGCAGCTCTTTTTTCTCCTTCGGCCCGTAAGATGGATTCTCTTCTTTCTCTTTCTGCACGCATCTGTTTTTCCATTGCTTCTTGAATGTCTTCAGGGGGAAGGATATTTTTTACTTCGACGCGATTGACCTTAATTCCCCATTTATCGGTAGCTTCATCAAGTATGCTGCGCATTTTAGTATTTATAACATCCCTACTGGTTAATGTTTCGTCTAATTCCAGATCACCGATAATGTTTCGCAATGTTGTAGCTGTTAAATTTTCAATGGCTGAAAGGGGATTTTCCACACCATATGCATAAAGTTTCGGGTCAGTAATTTGATAATATACAACCGTATCTATTTGCATAGTTACATTATCTTCTGTAATTACAGGTTGAGGATCAAAATCTATTACTCTTTCTTTTAAAGACACTTTACTTGCAATTTTATCGATGAGCGGAATTTTGAAATGCAACCCTACATCCCAAGTTTCTCTGAAAGTTCCTAATCTTTCAACAACGAAAGCATTTGCCTGAGGAACGATTCGGATGTTTACCACAACTAATATGATCAAAATCAAAATAAGGATAGAAACGATGTTATTCATTTTTTTTCTTCCTTTCATAATAGTACATTTAAAGAATAGCTTTGAAAAGCGAACCCTTATGATAGATTTGCCTTTTATTCTTCTTCCAGTTTTTCAACAATGAGCTTAACTCCTTCAATAGCCATCACCCGGATTTTTTCTTTTCGATTGATGATTTTTTTATCCGGAGATTTGGCGGTCCATACTTGTCCTGATACTTTTACAACTCCGGTTTCAAAGGGCCTTATTTCTTCAATAACCAAACCAATATTGCCTATAAGAGATTGATAGTTTGTTTTCTCTTTTCCTATTTTTAGATATTTTATGGCAAATGGTCTTGTAAAATAGATTATGAATAAAGATGAAATAAGGAAAACAAAAATCTGCCAAGCGATAGACAAGCCAATTAAAGCAGCTGCCATGGCAATTAAAGCGCCTGCTGCAAACCAAATAGTTGTAAGCCCTAATGTAAAAGCCTCAATTAGCGCAAAAATGACAGCTAAAGCAATCCATATATGTGGGTGTGATAAAACAAAATCAAATATTGCAAACGCCTCCCTTGTTGGATTACAACTTAACACTATATTACATCATTAAAGAAAAATTATACATTTATAATATAACTTTACTCAATAATTAAAAAATGCTGCTGAAATGCTGATTTCAAACGTTTTTATAGATATTTCAAGTTTGCTAAGAATAGAAGAATGAATAACGGAATAATATGTAAAAAATATCAGATTCCAAATGCTTTTGAAGTATGTTATATTTATAATGAATCTATTTATAGGAGGAAGAGAATGAAACGATTTTTTATCTCAATAATACTGGTTATTGTATTAATATTGAGTATGGCTGCATGTGGTAATAAGGAAGATTTAGCTGAGAATAAATCCGCACAAGAAATTTTACAGGAATCTATTACAAAATCAGCAGAATGGAAAAGCTACGAAATGGATATTTCAACGCTTATGAAGATGAATGTTCCTGAAGAGGGACTTATAGAAATGAATATGCAGGGGACCGGAATTGTTATTATGGATCCAATGAAAATGCATATGTCTCTGGATATGGAAATGCCTGAAATGGAGCAAGTTCAAACTGTTGAACAGTATATGATACAGGAAGATGACGGATTTACGATTTATCAGAAAATAGAAGGGAAATGGTACAAAATGAGTATCAGCGATCCTTCTCTTGTTGAAATGATGTCAATGGATCCTATAGAAAATATTGCTTTATTCATGGAATATTTAGAAAATGCTGAAATAGTAGGAGAGGAAGTTGTCAGAGGCAGAGATGCTCTTAAGATTGATTTAACAGTTTCATTTGATATGTATCAGGAATTTCTTGAAAAGAACTCTTCAATGGATGTAGGAGGTGTATTGGGATCAGGAGTAATGGAGTCTCTGGCTAATGCAGGTGATTTGACCTATACGGTTTGGATTGATAAATCAAGTATGGAGGTTGTCAAATACTATATGGATTTAAGTGAAGCTATGCAAAAAATCGGTGAATCCATGATGGATCAAGACGATATGATGCCTGAACTTTCGGAAATTTATAAAGATATTGAAATGGTAATGACCATGGAAGTTTATAACCACAATAGCGTGGAAGATTTTGAAGTTCCTCAGGAAGCAATGAATGCTGAAGAACTACCTTTCATGAATTAGTATAATTAAAGGGGACGAACAGGCTAACAGATGGGGACGGTAATGCTTTCCCATCTGTTTCACATTGGTTTCAACATCAGGACAAAGTCACCTTTCAAATGTTCATTAAAGCAGGTGAATAAAATGATAAGGGAAATCAATAAAAAGAAATACATACTTGAAAACAGAAAGCCTTTTGCGTCGGAGACGGCAGCTTATTTGAGGGAAATATGGCTGTCCGAATGGATTTATTCATCCAACAAATTAGAAGGATGCCAATTAAACCTTGATGAGACATTAACAATCTTAAAAGACCGATGCATCATGGATAAGACAATAGAGGATCATATGATGGTAAGATGCCACGAAGAGGCGATTGGGTTTATTGAGGAAATGGTAGAAAAGAGAAATAGTTTATTTATGAAAGAATCAGGGAAAATCCATTCTATTATATCTACGAATTCCGAACCCGGCTTTAGGCAAAATACTCCGGTTCTTCAAAATATTCATCATGTTCCGGTTCATTTTAAAGAAATTCCATTACAAATGGAAAAATTATTTACTTGGTATTATTCAGAAGCACAAGATATGAATTGTATTATGAGAGGCTTATTGCTACATAACAAATTGATTGAGATATATCCATATGAAACCGGTAATGAAAAAACAGCCAGAGCTTTACTAAATTATGAGTTGTTAAGAGGAGAGTTTCCGCCTATTGATTTTAGAATGCCCGTCAAAACTTATTGCCAATTGGTTTCAAAGTATATTGCAAAAAAAGATACATGGGAATTCTATGAACTTTTGTTAAATATACTACATTCCAGACTCGAATTATTTCTCAGGCTCACCGACACCAAATAATCCACAAATACTAATCTGACTCAAATCTGCTGTGACGCTTACGAAGTATTCGGAGCATCTGTAACAACTCTTTATTCCGGCTACTATCAAAATAAATTTTCCAAATGAAGATTCTGCAAAGTCATTCTTGTTCGGTCTAACTATGTAGATGAATTATGAAAAAATAAAAGGTAAAATATTGCGGAAGCAATATTTTACCTTTTATTAGAATTAATTTAGTCATATATTTTTGTAGAATTTTTCTGAGAGCGAAGCTACCATAACGGCTTTAATTGTATGCAGGCGGTTCTCTGCTTCGTCAAATACGACAGAATGTTTGCTTCGGAATACTGCATCTTCTACTTCGCAAATATCAAGATTGTATTCGTTCAAAATTTCTTTAACAAAATCTGTTTCATGATTATGGAATGCCGGAAGACAATGCATAAAAATGACATCAGGATTTTCAGTTTTGCATAGCATATCCATCGTTACTTTATAAGGGGAAAGAAGTGCGACCCTTTCTTCTACTAAATGTTCTTCTCCCATAGAAACCCAGGCATCGGTATAAATAACATCGGCGTTTTTTACGGCTTTTGTTATATTATCAGTAAATTGAATAATAGAGCCTGTTTTTTCGGCGATATCCTGTACTTTTTTAACAAGAACGGGATCGGGAAATAATGCTTCAGGTGCCAAAGAGGTAAAGTTTATTCCTAATTTAGCACAACCAATCATCAATGAATTCCCCATGTTGTTTCGGGCATCTCCAACAAAAACAAAATTTACTTGGTTAAAAGGTTTTTTGACATGTTGTGATATTGTCAGAAAATCAGCTAATATCTGAGTAGGATGATAAGCATCAGTAAGGCCGTTAAACACTGGGATGCCGGAATACTTGGCAAGAATTTCAACAGTTTCCTGCTTGTAACCGCGAAACTCAATTCCATCATACATTCTGCCTAATACTTGTGCGGTATCCTCAAAAGATTCTTTTTTGCCCATTTGGCTGTCCTTCATTCCAAGAAAAGTAACGCCTGCTCCTTCATCCATTGCTCCTACTTCAAAAGCACATCGTGTTCGTGTGGATGTTTTTTCAAATAGTAATACAATATTCTTGCCTTCCAGAAGATAATCTTTGATACCGGTTTTCTTTTTTTCTTTCAGTTCTTTTGCTGTATCTATTAAAAACTGTATTTCTTTTGGTGTATAATCCAATAAGGTAAGAAAATTTCTGCCAAGGAGATTGACTGTCATTTTTTGTTCCTCCTATAAACTATAAAT
The DNA here is from genome assembly GCA_964553505.1 of uncultured Eubacteriales bacterium. GTDB lineage: Bacteria > Bacillota > Clostridia > Peptostreptococcales > JAAYPU01 > JAENZQ01. The sequence goes on from CAZKKX010000004.1 coordinate 4,988, forward strand.
TTAATCTTTTCTTTGCATTTTCAATCATAATAGCAACACTGTTTTGGGAAGTGGAACCGGATGATTTTTTTGCCTCTATACAATTCTTGATGTCGATTTTTTCGTAAATATCCTCTTCAAATTTATCTGAGAACTTTTTTAGTATATTTAAAGGAAGTTCTTCTATGGATCCATGGTTTTCAATACAGTAAAGAACCAGTTTTCCGATAATTTCATGGCATTCCCGAAAAGGAATTCCTTTTTCCACCAGATAATCTGCAGCATCTGTTGCGTTCAGAAAGCCGGTTTTAGCTGCATGGCTCATATTGTCTTTCTTTATTTTCATAGTTTGTATCATTTCATTAAAAACAAATAAAGAGCTTTTAAGAGTTTCTACAGTATCAAATAAAGGAGGCTTATCTTCTTGCATATCCTTATTGTAAGATAGGGGCAGAGACTTCATAATAGTCAATATATTTATTAAATTACCATATATCCTTCCTGTTTTTCCTCTTATAAGTTCTGCCAAGTCGGGATTTTTTTTCTGAGGCATAATACTGCTTCCTGTACTGTAGGCATCATCCATCTCAATAAAGTCAAATTCTGATGAGCTCCATAGTATTAATTCCTCACAAAACCGACTTAAATGCATCATGAGTGTTGAAGCACAACTGATAAACTCTATGATAAAATCCCGATCGCTTACGGCATCCATGGCATTTTGGCAAATATCTGAAAACCCGAGGGTTTCAGCTAAAAATTCTCGATCAGTTTTATATGTTGTTCCGGCTAAAGCTCCGGAGCCTAAAGGTAAAGAGTCTGTTCTTTTGAAGCAATCTTCCAGTCTTTCAATATCTCTTAAAAACATTTGAAAATATGCCATGACATGAAAAGCAAATGTAACCGGCTGTGCTCTCTGTAAATGTGTGTAACCCGGAATAATGGTATTCATATTGTCTTCAGCAAGTGAGATAATGGTCTCCTGCATTTTTCTAAGAAGATCAGTAATTTCTATGATTGCTTCCTTGACGTATAAACGGATATCTACAGCTACTTGATCATTTCTGCTTCGTGCAGTATGAAGTTTTTTGCCTGTTGTTCCAATCCTATCGATAAGCAACTTTTCAATATTCATGTGAACATCTTCAAGTTCTATTTTAAACTCAATTTTTCCGTCTTCTATTTCTTTGCAAATCGTATGGAGATTTTCTATAATAAGTTTGGCTTCCTCTTCAGAAAGAATGCCTTGTTTAGCAAGCATTTTGGCATGGGTAATACTGCCTTGGATATCGTGCTTATAAAGTTTTTGGTCAAACTCAATAGAGGCATTGAATTCATCAACCAAAGAAGCAGTTTCCTTAGAAAACCTTCCGCTCCATAATTTCATGTTCGGTCCTCCATTCTTCATTGATTCTTAACTAATCTCCAACCTTCCAATCTTAACCCTTTAACTTTTGTTTCATAAGCGCACGAATGGTAAGGGGAAGTGAAAAGAGATTGATAAAACCTTCGGCATCTTTTTGGTTATAAACTTCATCGGCGCCAAAAGTAACGTACTCTTCATTATATAAAGAATATGGAGATTTTGATGCTACGGCTGTGCAATTTCCTTTATATAACTTCATTCTAACTACGCCTGTTACATTTTCCTGTGTGACATTTACAAAGGCATCAAGAGCTTCTCTGAGAGGTGTGAACCATAAACCATCGTAAATAAGTTGGGCGTATTTTAAAGCGAGGATATTTTTATAGGATAAGGTGTCTCTGTCAAGAACTAATTTCTCTAAAGCTTTATGGGCATTAAATAAGACCGTTCCACCCGGTGTTTCATAAACGCCTCGTGACTTCATACCCACTAACCTGTTTTCTACAATGTCTATAGTTCCAACACCATTTTCACCGGCAACTTCATTAAGAAGCTTCAGCATTAATAGTGGACCGATTCTTCGGCCGTCAATTGAGACAGGAATGCCGTTTTCAAAACCGATTTCAATAAATGTTGGGTTATCTTTTGCCTTTTCTACAGGAAGGCTCATAACATGAATATCATCTTTATATTCATTCCAAGGGTCTTCAAGGTTTCCTCCTTCATGGCTGATATGCCAGATGTTTTGGTCTCTGCTGTATATTTTTTCTTTTGTCTGTGATATTGGGATGTTATGTTTTTTTGCATATTCAATGCAGTCTTCTCTTGATTTTAGATCCCACATACGCCATGGTGCAATGATTTTTAGAGCCGGATTTAGTGCATGAATAGTTACTTCAAAACGAACCTGATCATTCCCTTTTCCCGTAGCACCGTGTGCAATAGCAATTGCATTTTCTTTTTCTGCAATTTCTACAAGTTTTTTAGAAATAAGAGGACGAGCAAAAGAAGTGCCTAATAAATAATCGTCTTCATATATGGCACCTGCTTTTAATGTTGGGTAAATATAATCTGTTATGAATTCCTTTTTCACATCCACGATATAGGCTTTTGAAGCACCTGTTTCGTAAGCTTTTTTTTCAACAGTTTCAAAATCATCTTCCTGCCCAACATCTATACAAACAGCAATAACTTCATAGCCCAATTCTTCTTTAAGCCATGTTAGAATGACTGAAGTGTCCAAGCCACCTGAATAAGCAAGGATTACCTTTTCTTTTTTCATAATTCTTTCCTCCCAATGGCATAAAAAGCCATATAATATTTATTATTTTTATATTTTAATTAGTTCATACATTAAATTTAATTTAATAGAATTATAACAGATAGAAATAGAAGAATCAATATAAATATTCATAAATATTTATAAATATACAAAATTAAGAGACATTTTAGCTGAATATAAATAAAAATATGAATAATGATTGTATAAAATGTTATAGATTCAGTGTATGGTTATTATACAAATTAAGTCAGGGGAGAGATACTAATATGAATGTACTGAAATTCTTGAAGATTATTGCAACGCTGGCTGTTCTGATTTTTGTGATAGCGGGACCTACTGTTTTTGAAGCATATAAAGAGAACAGTAAAGAAATGACTGAAGAAGAGGAAGAGAAATGGAAGGGGATTATTGTATTATGGGATTATCCAACCTTTGATAAAGAGAATGGGACGAGATATGAATGGGTAATGAATAAAATAAAACAGTTTGAAAAGGAAAACAGAGGTGTATTTATTGACTTCAAGCCTGTAAACTTTGATAGTTGTCTTATAGAAATCGATACGGCATCTAAAACAAATGCTCTGCCAGATATTGCGCCGGTAGCATGTGAACGAGATATTCAGCAATCAGGCCTGTTGGAACCCTTGAATGATTTTATTTCTGAAGAGCAAAGGGCAATATACATTAAAGACGTCATTGATCATGTTACACATAATGAATATATATACGGAATTCCCAGATTAATTGATTTAAATATTATCGCATTTAACAGATATGAATTGGAAAACAGCAATTTAGATTTTCCCGAAAGAATTGATTGGGGCATAAATGAATTTCTGGATATATCGGGAGCATTGTATCAAAATACAGGATTACCTTTTATAGCTAATGAGAAAACAATGTATCATATTATTCAAGGCATACAGGGACAGACGGAATACATGGATATTGGAGAAATAAACGGTTTTAGGAAAAATGATAATATTATTTCCGAGTTTGAGAGCAGAAATTTTTCTGCTATTTCTTGTAGTACTATGGATTTGGCAAGATTTGAATATAATTTCGGAAGTAATGCAGAATTGAAACTTATTACTCTGTATAATGAAGATGAGGGTCAAAAATTGAGTGGGAACTGTACCGCCTACGGGGTTTTTAAACAAAAAGATAGAAAAAAGTTAGAAATGTGCGTAAAATTGATTTATCATCTTACAGATAGCGGAGATCAGGTGGATTTATGGAGATTCAACGCCTTTCCGGTATTGAGGGATGTAAGCTCCATATATAATGAAGACAGCGACATGGGCAAGCTCGAAAGCTTGTTGGGTAACAGCAGTAAGTTTTTTATCAATAATTTAAATCACAGGGACAGGGTTGATTTGATGAAAATATATAACCATTGATACTTAATATAATAATTTAAAAGAATTATATCGAACAACAGTTTCCTGAATAAAAATATATTCAAACATGGTATAATAATGAATAAAATGGGATTTCACATTGCAGATATTGGGGGATTATAAAATTGGATACGTCAAGGGTTTATCAGAAACTTAAAGGATACATAGATGAGAATCGTCTTATAAATAATGCGCCTATGAAAGAACATACATCTTTTAAATTAGGCGGTTCAGCAAAGCTTCTTGTTCTTCCTAAAACTAAAGATGAGTTGCTGTATACTCTATCACTGTGCAGAGATTACAATGTAAAAAGGTATGTTATGGGAAAGGGCTCTAATCTTATAGTTAAGGAAAAAGGCTATGATGGTGTTATTATAAAAATAGGTGATTACTATAATAAAATATCTGTGCAAGATGAGACCATCACAGCTCAAGCAGGTGCTTTGATGTCTTCCGTTGCAGTAAAAGCATTACAGTATGCTTTATCAGGAATAGAATTTGGAAGCGGCATACCGGGAACTGTTGGGGGTGCCGTAGTGATGAATGCAGGTGCTTATGGTGGAGAAATGAGCCAAGTTACCTATAAAGTCAAAGCACTTGATAAGTTTGATACTGAAGTTGATATTTCTGAAAAAGAATTGGGTTTTGGGTATAGAAACAGTATTTTTAATGGTCGGCCTTATATAGTTTTGGAGGTTTATTTGAAATTGATAAAAGGAAATCAAAAAGCAATCAGAGATAAAATGAAAGAGTTGTCCGATAAACGTAACAATAAACAACCTTTGAATTATCCAAGTGCAGGGAGTATTTTCAAAAGGCCGCAAGGGAATTATGCAGGCAAACTTATAGAGGAAGCAGGATTAAAAGGACTTTCTATTGGAGGGGCCAGAGTATCTCCTTTACATGCAGGATTTATTATTAACGAAGGGAGTGCCACATCACAAGATGTACTGGATCTCATTGCTATTATACAAAGTACAGTTCAAGATAAATTTGATATATTACTGGAACCTGAAGTGAAAATTATTGGCGACGAATGAAAAGAGGAATAAGATGCATATAATATTTGATTATCATACACATACGGTATATTCACATGGGAAAGGGACGATAGAAGATAATGTTAAAGAGGCTGCAAAGAAAAATTTGAAGTCTGTAGCTGTTACAGATCACGGCCCGGGTCACATTACTTACGGCATAAAAAGAGAGAAGATAAAAAAAATGCGCCATGAAATTGACGATCTAAACAAAAAATATCCGAACATAGATATTAAACTTGGTGTAGAAGCTAATATCATACATTCAAATGGTGAGTTGGATATCACCAAAGATGATAAGCAGCATTTTGATATTATTCTTGCCGGTTACCATTATGGTATCTTTGGAGACAGTACTATTATTTCCGGATTGATTCATCTGGGCAATTACTTCAGTGCTTTAACGGGTATAACCGTAAAGCGGTTAAAAGATATGAATACCGAAGCCGTTATCAAAGCTGTTCAATTAAATAATATTGACATCCTAACCCATCCTGGTTCCAAGGGATTTGTACATATCCGTGAGGTTGCCAATGCTTGTGCTGAAGCGGACACGCTTATGGAGATCAACAACAGTCACGGTCATTTAACTGTTGAAGAAATAGTAGAAGCATCCGAGACGAAGGTTCAATTTGTAATAGGTAGTGATGCCCATAGTCCGGATAAGGTAGGAGAATTCCGAAAAAGTCTTAAAAGAGCTGAAAAGGCAAAACTCCCTTTCGACAGAATTGTTAATATAAGGAGGATAAAATGAATATTGCTATTATAACCGGGCTTTCCGGAGCAGGGAAAACTCAAGCGGTAGACTGTATGGAAGATTTAGGTTATTATTGTATTGATAACCTGCCTCCAAAACTTATGAATGATTTTGTTTCATTAGGAGGAAAGGACATCAGGAAGGCTGCTTTTGTAATGGATATAAGAGGCGGCGAGTTTTTTGATGATTTGAAAAAAGCTTTAGAAGATATGAAAAGTATAGGCAGCAAGCATAAAGTTGTCTTTTTAGAAGCATCGGATGAGGTTCTTATTAGAAGGTATAAGGAATCAAGAAGACTTCATCCTGTCAGCAAAGATGGTAATATTCAAGATGGTATTACCGAGGAAAGGGACAAGCTTTCTGAGATTCGCAAAATTGCCGATTACATTATAGATACTTCGAATATGACAAATGCCCAGCTGAAGGCAGAAATGAAAAAGATATTTGATTCTCAGGAGAACGTGGAGAACTTATCTATAACGGTCGTATCCTTTGGATATAAGAATGGGATTCCTTTAGATTCAGATATTGTTATGGATGTAAGATTCCTTCCGAATCCTTTTTATCTCAGTAGCATGAAACATTTAACCGGAAATAATAGAAAAGTTAAGGAGTATGTTTTAAAGTGGCCGGAAAGCAAATCTTTTGTGAAAAAGTCATATGACTTGATACAGTTTCTGATTCCCTACTATGTAAGAGAAGGAAAGGCTCAATTAGTAATTGCCTTTGGTTGTACAGGGGGGCAGCACAGGTCGGTAGTACTTGCAAATGAATTTCATGATATTCTTTCAAAAGAAGGAAAAAGGGTTATAGTATCGCATAGAGACATATGATATGAGGGGACAGGCGACAGGTCTAAGGTCTCAGGTGTCGATCTACCGCCATCCAAATCAAAGATTCGGTGTTAGGTCATATCACAGTCTCGACGACGGAATTAAAATTCCTGTCTTGTTGCGTTTGACCTATATTAGCTCGCTCAATTTGTGTAACAAATTGTTAAGCGAACTTATGCAAGGAAATCGCGAACCTTTGATTTGTGGATTTCTACTGCCATCCGAATCAAAGATTCGGTGTTAGGTCATAAGGGGGGGGGAAAGATGAAGTATTTTAATTGGTTGAAACCGGGTATTTATATAAAAAGGTGGATATTTGCCGGAGGTATTGGAATTATTCTTGTTATTGCAGGTGTTTATCCGTGTTTTTATCGATTTATAGATTGGGGTAATGCATTTTTTCATGTTGTAGCCCTTTTCGCAGGAATTGCTTTGATAATATTTTCTGTTAGAAAAGCAGTTAAATCACTATTTTTAATTTTTGGAATTTCAAATTTCACAGAGCTTTTACAGTATAAAATATATGAAAAGCATTATCTTGATAAAGGATGCAGGATTGTGGTTATTGGAGGAGGAACCGGGTTGTCTGTCATTCTTAGAGGTTTCAAGAAAGTTACCTCCAATATCACAGCTATTGTGACGACTATGGACGATGGGGGTGGGTCCGGTGTTCTCAGAGAGGATTTAGGAATGCTTCCTCCTGGCGATATTCGAAGCTGTATCCTTGCTTTGGCAGATACTGAGGAGGATATGCAGGAACTTTTTCAATATCGATTTAAAGAAGGTCGTTTGTCAGGACAAAGTTTTGGAAATTTACTGATTGCAGCACTTACGGGAGTATATGATAATTTTGAAGAAGCGGTGACAAAAGTCCATGAAATTCTTGCCGTAAAAGGTCGGGTGTTACCTGTGACTGCTGAGGATGTTAAACTTTGCGCAGAACTTGAAAATGGAGAAAAAATCACAGGCGAATCCCAAATACCTCTATCAGTTATGGAATCAAAGAGCCGCATCAGAAGAGTTTCATTGGAACCGTCAAATCCTAAGCCAATAGAAGAAACCATTAGTGCTATCAAAGATGCAGATATAATTGTTTTTGGACCGGGGAGTTTATATACAAGCATAATACCGAATTTTCTTGTCAAAGGTATTATTGAAGCTCTTTCCAAATCAAAAGCTAAAAAAGTATTTATTACCAATATTATGACTCAGCCCGGTGAAACGGATGGATATAGTGTTTTGGATCATTTAAAGGCAGTGGATCAACATATAGGTCGAAAAATTATTGATTGCATTCTTGTCAATAATGAGAGAATTTCAGCGGATAATCTGATAAAATATAAAGATGATGGTGCAAAGCCGGTTTATTTGAATAAGAAAGAATCAAGGAAACTAAAAAGGGAGGGTATTAAAATTATTGAAGGTGCTTTTGTTGATGAAAAGCAAGGCTATATTCGACATGATGCCGATAGAATTGCAGATGTAATAAAAGAATTAGCAAGCAAGCAAAAATAATTAAAGAAGTTATGCTATAAGTAATATAGTATTGTAGGGGGTTCAATAATGAAAAAAGTGGGAATTATAATAGTATTGCTTTCATTGATTTTTACACAATTATCCTATGCAAATGATATAATAACCACAGATGAAATTGTCATAGTCAACGGAGAAATTGTGGAAAACAGAAGTCAAAATTCTGAAGATGATGTTAAAACCATTACACCTGTTACGAACCGCTTCAATAAATTAACAGATTATCCTAATGGATACAGCGTGAATTATCCTAATGATATGTATGTGGATATTCACATGTCTCCTGTTCAAAACACTCTTTTTAACGAGGCTATGAAAATAGAGATATATTACGACGACATGAATAATACTTTGGCTAATGCATGGAATTATATTTATTATTCCAACGGATTTTTATCCAATCAAACAGATCATTTTGCGGAAGAAGAAAAGATATTTATACACAATGGCTATTCAATACATACTTTAAAATGGCATCGAAACAAACTTGCCAAAGTAGAAAATGACAAAAACCATTACTTGAGTGCTGTAATCATTAAAAATAATAAAGAAGTTTACAGCTTATTTTTTAAATCTTCTGAACCACTGGATGAAACCTTATGTTTCGAAATAATCAAAAGTTTTAAAATAACGGACAAGACAGGAAAACCTTATATGAGTAAACTTCCTGGAGAGGGTTACGTCCGCAACTGGAATGATGAAACACAGGCTTTCTATAATGATTACTTTATAAACTCGGACAAGTTGACATGGGGGATATTTGATAATTATGCGCCGGATTTTTTTGAGCATTATAGGAAAACAGAAGAATTATTGAATTTTAATTTTGACTTTCTTGTAAAATATCAAAACCTCCCGGAAGATAGTAATCTTGAGGCTATCAAGGAATCATTGGAGAAGGCTTATGAGGAGAACAGATATGTGGAACTTACACTGCAGACATCACGTCTGAATGAAGAAGACGGGAATATGGTATATGATATATTAGATGGAAAATATCATGATTTTTTTGAGGAGTATTCTGAGATGTTGAAGTCTTTCGGAAAGCCGGTGATGTTTCGTTTGAATAATGAAATGAACGGTGATTGGTGTGTCTATTCTTCATATCATACATCAAAAGACACGGATATTTATAAAGAGCTTTACCGTTATGTTTTTAAGACTTTTGAAGCTAATGGTGTTGATAATGTATTATGGATATGGAATCCCCATGATATATCTTTTCCTAATTTCAAATGGAACCATGCTTTGAACTATTATCCCGGCGATAACTTTGTAGATATTGTTGGTATGACCGGATATAACACAGGAAATTATTATCCCGGAGAAGTTTGGAGGGGATTTCAGGAGATATACGATCCATTGTATTTGGAATATGACGGTATCTTTAATAAGCCTTTTATGATAACTGAGTTTGGTTCAAATAGTTTCGGAGGCAGTAAGGAAAAATGGGTACAGGAAATGTTTGAAAATATTTCAAAGTATGAAAGAATCAAAGCAGCGATATGGTGGAATGGATGTGATTATGATTCTCAGGGTAGAGCAGCAAGAATATACAGATTAGATGAAAGTCCTTATCTTATCAATATTTTCAGAAAAGAGCTGCAAAAATTCATTAAATGAGACTGTTTTTGTAAATTTTTGTGGTAATGTGGTAATATAGAATTAGTGTTGATTATTAAATTGGAGACGGTGAATATGAAACAGGAAACCAGTGCCGGCGGGGTGGTAGTTTTCGGTAATGCTATATTGCTATTAAAGAAATATAACGGAGATTGGGTCCTTCCTAAGGGAAGAGTTGAAAAAGACGAGAATTTTCATCACGCTGCGGTCCGAGAAGTTCATGAAGAAAGCGGAGTCAAGGCAAAACCCGTAAAATATATCGGCAAAATCAAATATCATTATGAATATGGATGGAGAAACAGAGAAAAGGTTGTAAAGACAGTACACTGGTTTTTAATGAAATCACATAACATGGAGTGTATCCCTCTTAAAAAGGAAGGTTTTATTGAAGCAAAGTATATTCATTTTAAAAGAGCTTCTGAGATTGCAAAGTATGAGGATGAGCGAAAAGTGATTAAGAAGGCTGAATTGGAACTTTTAAAAGACCTTACTTTTAAGTAAGGTCTTTTAAAAGTTAGCGACTATCCTTTGGTCTAAAGGTTACACATATTGTTTCATCGCTGTTGTTTGACATACTTCCATACTGGTTATCAACCTGAATTCGTTCAGCGGTGCAATAATTATCTTTGTAATAAGCACAATTACTGACACTGCATCGGATATCCTGATTTTTATTCTGCATTCATTCACCTCCAAATTTTTTAAATCTTTCTGAAGATTTCTGCATGGAATATAAGAAACTTCAGGAGATTCTCAGTTTATGAATAAACTTAGAATTCATTAATTAGTTTGCCAATAAAAATAAATCATTATACGTTTTAGGATTAACTGATAATTACACAAATTTCGTTTTTTTGATATAGGACATACAAAAATAACGATAAAGCCTTTATTAGTTAATACTTTACATAAATGATATTTTAGTAGAATTTTTTTAAATTAATATACTAAATGTCAGAAAAGGGTGAAGAGACATGTCTTTTTCAGCAACTACAAAAAATGAATTATCTCGGATCATACCTGAAAATAAATGCTGCCAATTGTCGGAAATAGCCGGACTTATCAGAATGTGCGGTACCATACAAATCTCAGGGAACAGAAAGATGAATATTAAACTGATAACAGAAAACCCAGCAGCAGCACGAAAGATAATCAAGCTTTTGAAATTATATTTTAATATTCATACTGATCTTATTATCAGTCAAAGTAAAATGTTAAAAAAGCATCATTATTATGAATTGATTATTCTTTATGAAATGAAGGCGGAAGAAATTCTGAAAAGAACAGGAATAATAGTTCAAAGAGACGGTTGGAATGATATCGATTATTCTATTCCTGAGGAACTTGTTAAGAAAAGGTGTTGTAAAAGAGCTTATTTAAGAGGTGCCTTTCTTGGTTCCGGTTCTGTTACGAATCCGGGAAAAGCTTATCATCTTGAAATTGTAACCAATAACGGTGTTTTAGGCGAAGATATTAAAAACTTGTTAAACAAATTTGATTTAAATGCTAAAATAGTGACAAGGAAAAAGAACTTTGTAATTTATCTTAAAGAAGGCGAGCAGATTGTTGATTTTTTGAATATTATCGGTGCGTACAATACCTTGTTGGATTTAGAGAATATTCGAATTGTAAAAGATATGAGAAATAAGGTAAATCGTCTTGTAAACTGTGAAACAGCTAACCTGAACAAAATAGTAGATACAGCAATTAGACAAATCAAGGACATTCAATTTATTGAAGAAGAAAGAGGGTTGAAAATTTTACCCGATAAATTACGAGAAGTTGCTGAACTTAGGCTGTGTAATAGTGATGCCAGTTTGCAAGAGCTTGGAGAAATGCTGACTCCGCCTATAGGAAAATCGGGAGTAAATCATCGTTTGAAAAAAATAGAAAAAATAGCAGAAAAAATCCGCAAAGGAGAGATATAACCTTCATTCACTAACCTCTAATCCCTAACCTCTTACTACTAATCACTAATAAATAAAGCGGGGAATTATTATGAGTTTTGTACATCTTCATACACATACGGAATACAGCCTTTTAGACGGTTCGGCCAGGATTGATGATATTGTAAAAAAAGCAAAGGAATTAGGAATGCCTGCTTTGGCTATTACAGATCATGGTACGATGTTTGGAGTTATTGATTTTTATAAGGCAGCATTAAGGGAGGGGATCAAGCCGATTATCGGTTGTGAGGTATATACTGCTCCCAGAACCATGTATGATAAGGATACTGAAAAAGATAAGAATCCTGGACATTTGGTTTTGCTGGCTAAAGATAATAGCGGCTATAAAAATCTTATTAAGATTGTTTCTCTGGGTTACACTGAAGGCTTCTACTATAAACCAAGAATCGATTATTCTGTACTGAGAAAACATCATGAAGGAGTAATTGCACTAAGCGGATGCTTGGCAGGAAACATACAAAAAAAGCTTCTCCAGGATGATTATGAAGGAGCCAGAGCGGAAGCCGAAGAGTTAGAAGAAATTTTTGGACATGAACATTTTTATCTTGAAATTCAAGATCAGGGTCTTGAAGAGGAATTAAAAATAAATGGTCTGTTAAAGAAGTTGAGCGAGGAAACCGGGATTCCCTTAGTTGCAACCAATGATATCCATTATGTAAGGAAAGAGGATGCGGAATTTCATGATATTCTCCTTTGTATACAGACGGGAAAAATCATTGAAGACCAAGATCGATTAAAATTCCCAAACGATCAATTCTATTTAAAATCGCCGGAAGAAATGAAAAATATTTTTTCAGATGTGCCTTCTGCAATAGAGAATACATTAAAAATTGCAGATATGTGTCATGTAGAATTTGCTTTCAATGAAATCCACCTTCCAAATTATCAGGTGCCGGAGGGCTATACAAATGAACAGTATCTTAGAAAACTTTGCTATGAGGGGCTTGAAAGCAGATATAATCATGTGAATAAAACACTTAAAGACCGCTTGGAATATGAATTACAAACCATTGAAAGAATGGGATATGTGGAATATTTTTTGATTGTCTGGGATTTCATTCATTATGCAAAGTCAAATCGTATTATGGTAGGTCCGGGGAGAGGTTCCGCTGCCGGGAGCCTTGTGGCTTATACGTTGAAAATAACAGATATTGACCCTATTAAATACAATTTGATTTTTGAGCGTTTTCTAAATCCTGAGAGAGTCACGATGCCGGATATAGATATCGATTTTTGTTATGAGAGACGCCAAGAAGTCATCAATTATGTGGTGGAGAAGTATGGCAAAGACAAAGTTGCTCAGATTATAACTTTTGGAACCATGAAAGCAAGAGCTGCCTTAAGAGATGTTGGACGTGCTATTAATATGTCATATGCTGAGGTAGATACCATTGCTAAAAAGATACCCATGGATATAGGGATGACTATAGATTTAGCATTGGATGTCAATGGGGAATTAAAAGCAGAATACAACAAAGACGAAAGAGTGAGATACTTGATCAATGCTGCAAAAGCACTGGAAGGATTGGCACGACATGCTTCCACTCATGCAGCCGGAGTTGTCATATCTAAGAAAGCAATAGATGAATATGTCCCTTTATATTTACAGGATAAAGGGATCTCTACTCAATACACCATGGGAATTTTGGAAGAATTGGGACTTCTAAAGATGGATTTCTTAGGTCTTAGAAACCTGACCGTAATCAGAGATGCATTAGAGTTGATAGAAAAAAACCATGGTGTCCAAATAGATTTTTCAGAATTGGAGTATAATGATCCTAAGGTCTACGAATTGATCAGTAATGGGAATACATTCGGAGTTTTTCAGCTTGAGAGCCAAGGTATGAGACAATTTATGAAGGAATTGAAACCTGACAATTTTGAAGATATCATAGCAGGTATTTCCTTATATAGACCGGGGCCGATGGATTCTATTCCCAAGTATATTCAGAATAAAAAGTTGCCTGAAAAGGTTAAATATGACCATGAAAGCCTGGAACCTATTTTAAATGTTACATATGGATGTATGGTTTACCAAGAACAGGTCATGCAAATTGTAAGAGATTTGGCCGGATACTCCTATGGAAGAAGTGATCTGGTCAGACGTGCCATGGGTAAGAAAAAAATGAGCGTTATGGAAAAAGAACGCGAATATTTTATTCATGGTAAATTGAATGATGAGGGTGAAATGGAGATTCAGGGGTGTATCCGAAATGGAATTCCTGAATCCATTGCCAATGGTATATATGATGAAATGATAGATTTTGCAAAATATGCTTTTAATAAATCTCATGGAGCGGCATATGCCGTATTAGCATATGAAACTGCCTACCTTAAAACATATTATCCTGTAGAATTCATGGCTGCACTTTTAACCAGTGTTATGGGAGATGCGTCAAAGATTGCCTTGTATATCAGAAACTGTAGGGAAATGGGAATAAAAATTATGCCTCCTCATATTAATGAGAGCGAATTAAAATTTACGGTAAAGGGCAAAGAAATACATTTCGGTCTTCATGCCATCAAAAATGTAGGGCAAAACATCATTGAAGCAATTAATAGAGAAAGGGATAAAAAAGGAAAATTTAATACTATTTTTGACTTTTTCGATAGAATCAATATACATGAAATAAATAAAAAGGCTGTAGAGAGCTTGATTAAAGCAGGCGCATTTGATGGATTAGGCGCAAATCGAGCCCAAATGATGGGTATTTATGAAAAACTTATGGAGGGTTCTCAGAATACGGCGCGCAATAATATTGACGGGCAAATCTCATTATTTCAGACTGTAAATGATTTTTCAGACTCCTTAAGAGGAGAGATGCTCCCTGAAATAGAAGAATTTCCTAATAAAATTCTTTTGTCAATGGAAAAAGAAATGCTGGGGCTTTATATTAGTGGGCATCCACTTTCAGAATATGAAGATGAAATAAGCAAAATTTCGAATGTTAATACGGAAATCCTTTTGCATGATGACCGGCAGGTTAAGGATGAAATGAAGGTTGTATTGGCAGGTGTTATTACTTCAAAGAAAAACATGGTGACCAAAAAAAATAAAATGATGGCTTTTATTACTTTGGAAGACCTTTTCGGAAGTATTGAGATCATTGTATTTCCAAATGTATTTGACGAAAGTATTGCAGTTCTGAAGGAAGATAACATTGTTGCTTTAAAAGGAAAAGTAAATATCAAAGAAGAAGAGATGCCAAAAATTATTGCCGAAAGGATTGTGCCTATTAGCAAAAGCCATGAGATAAACCCCATTGCTTATAGAAAGAGCCAGAAAAAATTATATTTGAAGGTCGCAGAACATTTAAATGAAGAATATGCAATTCAGGGTATTAACCGAATACTATCAAAGTATAAGGGAAATGTGCCGGTTATAATTTTTTTGGAAGAATCTAATAAAAAAGTAGTTGCAAGAAATGAAAATTGGGTTAATATAAATAATGACATAGTGTTTAAAGAATTGCGAAAAATTCTCGGAGATGACTGCGTGGTATACAAATAAAATATTATACAATGTTCCGAGTAGGACGTTGATATTATTTGTTTTTTTCTGTAAAATGTATTCAAATCTTAGCCTCATAAGGAGGATTTCCATGATGTGGGCAGTTATTTACATGGGGCACAGTAAAATGGATGCTGATAAAATTCGAAATATTTTGGAACATGAAGGCTTGCTGGTAAAGGTAAAAAGAATCGGGAGAAATGATAATATGGTATATGAGATTCTCGTTCCAAAAGAAGAAGTTGAAGATGCTCATGAAGTATTGAGTGAAGTAGTATATTAGTTTTGCTTATGTCGCGGGGAAGTTTTTGCTTCCCTTTAAAAATATATATTAAAGGAGGTTTTCATATGAAGAAAATAGGAGTGTTGACCAGTGGTGGAGATGCACCCGGAATGAATGCGGCCATAAGGTCTGTTGTTAGGACTGCCATCTTTAATGGTTTGGAAGTGGCAGGAATTAATAGAGGATATCAAGGTTTAATAAATGGAGATATTGAAGATATGACTGTTTCTTCAGTTGGAGGAATCATCAATAGAGGCGGAACTATACTGGGAACGGCAAGAAGCGAAGAATTCAAGACAGAAGAGGGTTTCAAAAAAGCATTGGATATATTAAAAATTTTTAAAATAGATGGGCTTATAGTAATTGGAGGAGATGGCTCTATGAGAGGGGCAGAGAAGGTTAGTCAAGCAGGGTTCCCGGCTATAGGGCTACCCGGAACCATTGATAATGATTTAGGGTATACGGATTTTACCATTGGTTTTGATACGGCGGTCAACACCGTACTAAATGCCATAGGGAATATTCGAGATACTTCTTCTTCTCATGAGAGAGCGATGATTATTGAAGTTATGGGCAGAAATTGTGGGGATATAGCCTTATACGCAGGACTTGCAGGAGGTGCTGACGGCATTATTGTTCCGGAGGAGGAACTGGATATAGATTATTTATGCGAGCGGTTGATTAAGGGGAAGAACAGAGGGAAACAGCATAACATTGTTCTCTTATCCGAAGGGGCAAGTATTACTTCAAAAGAACTGATTAAACTGATTGAGGAAAAGACAGGCATAGAATCCAGAATATCTGTTTTAGGTTATATTCAAAGAGGAGGTACGCCTACGTCTAATGACAGAATACTGGCAAGCAAGCTTGGCTGTCGCGCCGTTGAGTTGTTATTGGAAGGAAAAGCCGGAAGAGCTGTAGGCATAAAAGGATATGATATTGTAGATTATAAAATAGACGACGCTCTTAAGATGAAAGATGAATTAGACCATGATATGTTTAATCTGGCTTTGATGTTATCTTAAGGAAAAAAGGAGGTAGGTTATGAAAAAAACAAAAATTGTCTGTACCATTGGACCGGCAAGTGAAGACCGGGAGACTCTGACGGAAATGATTAAAACAGGCATGAATGTTGCGAGACTTAATTTTTCTCATGGAACTCATGAAGAACATCAAAGAAGAATTGATTTGATTAAAGAGATCAGGAAAGAATTGAATATTCCCGTAGCAATATTGTTGGATACGAAAGGACCTGAAATCAGGACAGGAAGGTTTGAAAAGGAAGAAATTGAATTAACCCGGGGGAGCTTTTTTACATTAACCACAAGAGAGATTCTCGGTAATAAAGAGATTTGCAGTGTAACATATAAAGAAATGGCGGATGATGTGAAACCCGGGGATAAAATACTTATAGACGACGGTTTGATTGAATTGACGGTACAAGAAGTAAAAGGAACGGATATAAGATGCCAAGTTATGAACTCCGGTATCGTAAAGAATAATAAAGGGGTCAATATTCCGGGTGTTAAAATAAACCTTCCGGCTATTACAGACAAAGACAAAGATGATATTTTATTTGGAATCCGAAATGATATTGATTTTATTGCCGCTTCATTTGTAAGGAAAGTATCTGATGTGCTTGAAATCAGAAAACTTCTTGAGGATAATGGTATACTGGACATAGGCATCATTTCAAAGATAGAGAATCAGGAAGGTGTCGATAATGTCAGTGACATTATTAATATTTCCGATGGTGTTATGGTGGCGAGAGGAGATTTGGGTGTTGAAATTCCGCCGGAAGAAATACCGATTATTCAGAAAAGAATTATCAAAGAATGTAATTCTTTCGGCAAACCTGTAATTACAGCGACTCAAATGTTAGATTCCATGATGAGAAATCCAAGACCTACAAGAGCGGAAGTAACCGATGTGGCGAATGCCATCATTGATGGAACGGATGCCGTTATGTTGTCAGGTGAAACAGCAGCCGGAAAGTACCCTTTGGAATCCGTTAATACAATGACCAATATTGCACTGAAAGCGGAAGATTCATTGAATTATAGAGCGATTTTAAGAGAGAAAGGTGTAGGTAAGGATAAAACCATTACGGATGCAATTAGTCATGCCACTTGTACAAGTGCTCAGAATCTGGGGGCTGCGGCAATATTAACGGCGACTTCATCAGGGTATACCTCAATGATGGTTTCAAAGTTTCGCCCGAAAGCACCTATTATTGTATCTACATCAAATCCGAAAGTTGCAAGGAAAATGTCTCTTGTTTGGGGAACGTCGGTGATAATAATAGAGGAAGGAAAAGATACAGAAGAAATTTTTGAAAAATCTATAGAAAAGTCACTGGAGAGAGGGTATATCCGATGCGGAGATCTTGTTATCATAACTGCAGGAGTTCCTGTTGGTATTGCAGGTACTACCAATATGATGAAAGTTCATATTGTAAGTCAGACACTTCTTCGTGGTACAAGTATGGGTGTATCTTCGGCTATAGGTAGAGTATGTATTGCTGTAAATGCTGATGAAGCAAAAAAGAAATTCAAGGACGGAGATATTTTGGTTACGACTTCTACCGATAAGGATATGGTGCCTTTTATGGAAAGAGCGGCAGGTGTTATTACCGAGGAAGGTGGATTAACATCACATGCCGCAATTGTTGGAATTACATTAAACAAACCCACCATTGTCGGGGCGGAGAATGCCGTGGAAAAACTAAGCGACGGGATGCTTATTACTATGGATACATTGAGAGGATTGGTATACAACGGAAAAACGTCCGTATTTTAAATAATAAAATATGAAAAGTATTTAATAACATCATTTACACAAACGCAAACGTTTGCTATAATGATGTTATTATATATTTGGGAGCTGATGAAATGACTATTACAATAAAAGATATAGCAAAAGAATTAAATGTTTCCTATTCGGCAGTGTCACGTGCTCTTAATGCTAAACCGGGAGTGAGTGAAAAAACAAGAAAAAGAATACTGGCTACGGCTGATAAGATGGGGTATCAGCCTAATTATCTTGCCAGAGGTCTTGTGAATAAGGTATCCAATACTTTAGGTGTTATTATACCTGATATATTAAATCCTTTTTTTGCGGAAATCACAAAAGGTATAATGGAAACTGCCAATAATTTTGGATACGATATTTTGCTTTGTGTTACCGGTTGGGAGGGAAAAAAAGAGAAAGAATATATAAAAACACTTCAGGAAAAAAGAGTAGACGGTATTATTCTTAAATCATCTAAAGATAAAAAAAATGAACGTTTCGAAGATATAAAGGTCCCGTATATATTGCTCGAAAGCTGGCCTACCAATAGCAAATGCAGTTACATAGAAGTTGACAATGAAAAAGGTGGATATATGGCGGCTACACATCTTCTGGATTGCGGCTATGAAAATATTGCTTTTATTGGAGGCAAGAAGGAATCTTATTCCAATCGACAGAGGCTTGAAGGCTTTCAAAGAGCTTTTAAAGAACGCCATAAAAATTCTGATAATTTTAGTGTATTTTTTGGGAATTTTGGAATGTCCAGCGGATATGAGTTGGCAAGAAAATTGTTTAACAGCAGAGATAAGGTAGATGCAATTTTTGCCGGAAACGATATTATAGCTCTTGGTGTTTTACAATGTGCAAACGAATTAGGTATAAAGATTCCGGATGAACTTGGGGTCATTGGTTTTGATAATATTTCTTATGCAAGACTTCCGCAGATTCAGTTAACAACCATTCATCAACCCAAATATGCTCTTGGGAAAATCGTTTTAGAAACTTTGATAGATGAGATAAGGGCAAAAGAACAAAGAATTATTAAAAGAATAACCCTTGAACCCGATTTGATTGTTAGAAAGACCACTAATAAAACTGTATAAAAATCTATTTTGTAAATGAAAATATGTTTAAGAGTAAGGAGGTAATAACATGAAAACAGAAAGACTAACAATGGCTCAGGCATTGGTTAAATTTTTAGATAACCAATATATCAGCTTTGACGGCAGTGAAAATAAATTTGTCGAAGGTGTATTGGGAATTTTTGGTCATGGGATAGTGGTCGGGCTCGGAGAAGCTTTAGAACAGAAAGACCATAATCTAAAATTCATACAAGGAAAAAATGAACAGGGAATCGGACATATTGCAATAGGTTTTGCAAAACAAATGAAAAGAAAAAAAATTATGGCGGTAACCAGCTCCATAGGTCCCGGAGCCCTTAATATGGTGACGGCTGCGGGAACAGCTACAGCTAACAGAATACCTGTGCTGTTTCTTCCGGCAGACACTTATGCAACGAGACAGCCGGACCCTGTTTTACAGCAAATCGAGCAGCCCTACGACTTTAACATTACGGCTAACGATGCTTTCAAACCTGTAAGTAAATACTGGGACAGAATTTCAAGACCGGAACAGCTAATGACGGCAGCAATAAATGCTATGAGAGTTTTGACAGATCCGGCGGAAACCGGAGCAGTCACTCTGTGCCTGCCACAGGATGTTCAGGGGGAAGTTTATGATTATCCGTCTGAATTTTTTAAAAAACGGATGCACTATATTCAGAGAAGAGATATTGATTCCGACGTATTGACAAAAGTTGTGAATTTAATTGCTTCTAAGCAGAAACCTTATGTCATATGCGGCGGAGGTGTTAAATACTCTGAAGCCGGCAGGGAATTGGAAAAATTTTGTGAAAAATTTAAAATACCTTTTGGTGAGACTCAGGCAGGAAAAGGAACCGTATTATGGGATCATCCTTATAATTTGGGTGGCGCAGGTGTAACGGGGACATCAGCTGCCAACAAAATAGCTTGGGATGCAGATTTGGTAATAGGTGTAGGTACTCGGTTAAATGATTTTACTACATCGTCTAAATGGGCTTATCAAAACAAAGATGTTGATTTTATAACCATTAACCTTAATGATTATGATGCCTATAAAATGAATGCTTTTCCTGTTATTGCCGATGCTAAGAAGGCGCTGGCTGCTATGACTCAAGCGCTTGAGAAAAAAGGATATATAAGCAAATATACGGTTGATATAAAAAAGGCCGTTGAAGAATGGAGAGATGAAGCGGATAGACTTTATAATATGGAGCTAAAAGAAGGACTTTCTCAAACAAGAGTGCTGGGGGAATTAAATGAAAAACTAACTGAGGCAAATGCTATTATCGTTACTGCCTCCGGGAGTCTTCCCAGCGACGCTCAGCGGCTTTGGAGAATAAGAAGCCACAACGTTTATCATGCGGAATATGCTTTTTCCTGCATGGGATATGAAGTAGCGGGAGCCATAGGTGCAAAGATTGCAGAGCCTGAAAAAGAAGTTTATGCTGTTGTAGGGGATGGCGGTTTTCTAATGCTCCATACGGAATTAGTTACCAGTATTCAAGAAGGCATCAAAATTAATGTGATATTAATAGATAATCATGGATTTCAATGTATTCATAATCTTCAGAGGAGCCAAGGCATACCAAGCTTCGCCAATGAATTTCGATACAGAGAAGAAGAAACCGGCAAGTTGACCGGAGAGTATGTTCCTGTTGATTATGCAAAAGTAGCCGAGGGATATGGTGTACGTTCATTTAAAGCAAGCAGTGTTGAAGAAATTTATCGTGCTTTTAGTGAAATTCAGAACTCAAACCAATCGACACTTTTGGATATAAAGGTTTTGCCCGGCACAATGTCTGATGGATATAATTCGTGGTGGAGAGTCGGCACAGCACAGAAATCCAAGTATAAAGAAGTTGAAAAAGCAGCAGAAGCAATAAAGGAAGAAACAGCAAAAGCAAAACAATTTTAAACAAGAAGAGGTGTATGATGGACCAAGACAAAGTAAAATTAGGTATAGCTCCTATTGCATGGACCAACGACGATTTGCCTGACTTGGGAGCAGAGAATACTTTTGAACAATGTATCAGTGAAATGGCACTTTCAGGATTTGCCGGTTGTGAAGTTGGAAATAAATACCCAAGAGATGTGGAAACATTAAAAAAAGCGTTGAGTTTAAGGGGGCTATGTATTTGCAATGCATGGTTTAGTGCAAAATTTACTTCAGAACCTATAAATGTTGTGTTGGAAAAGTTTATTTCACATAGGGATTTTTTACATGCAATGGGTGCAAAAGTAATAGGTGCTGCAGAAGTGGGAAACAGCATTCAGGGGTTGGATCTTTCTATTTTTGATAATAAACCGATATATACTAAAAAACAGTGGGCGGATGTATCTGCAGGCTTTAATGAAATGGCAAAGTTAGCAGAAGAAAAGGAAATGAGATTAGCATGTCATCATCACATGGGAACCGGAGTGCAGACAGAGGAAGAAGTAGAGCATTTTATGGAAACTACTGACGATAATGTCTGGCTGCTTTTCGATTCGGGGCATTTTGTTTACTCCGAAGGCAATGAAGAAGCCGGATTAAGAATACTAAAAAAATATATTCACAGGACAGCACATGTGCATTTAAAAGATATACGACCTGAAGCATTGAAACGTGTGAAAGATGAAAAACTGAGTTTTTTAGACGGTGTCAGACTGGGTACCTTTACGGTTCCGGGAGACGGATTCATTAAATTTGAACCTATATTTGACATATTACAAAAAAATAACTATGCTGGATGGATGGTTGTGGAAGCAGAGCAGGATCCGGCTAAAGCAAATCCACTGGAATATGCTTTAAAAGCAAGGAAATATATCAGGGAAAAGACTGGATTATAAGGAGAGTAAGAATGAATAAGAAATTAATAGTAGGTATTATCGGTGCCGGAAGAATTGGCAAAGTCCATGCAACCAGTATTACAAATTACATGCCTAAAGTTGAGATTAAAGCTATTTCCGATGTAGATTCCAAAGCTGCCGAAGATGCAGCAAAAAACTTTGGGATTCCTTTTGCTTATAGGGATTACAAAAAAATATTGGATGATCCGGAAATTCAGGCTGTATTAATCTGTTCTTCAACTGATACTCATTCGCATATTTCGATTGAAGCTGCTGAGGTAGGTAAACATATTTTTTGTGAAAAACCTATTGACCATGATCTGGATAAGATTAAAATGGTATTAGAGGCTGTTGAGAAGGCTAAAATTAAATATCAGGTAGGTTTTAACAGACGTTTTGATCATAATTTCAAAGCTGTAAGAAGTGCAGTTCAAGAAGGAAAAATAGGGGATGTCCATATTGTAAAAATAACATCAAGAGATCCCGAAGAGCCTCCTATTGAATATGTTAAAGTATCTGGAGGTATTTTCTTGGATATGACAATACATGATTTCGATATGGCTCGGTATTTGACAGGCAGTGAAGTGAAAGAAGTTTATGCTGCCGGGAATTGCCTGGTGAATCAGAAAATTGCAGAAGCAGGGGATGTAGATACGACTATTGTGACATTGAAATTCGAAAATGGTGCAATGGCGGTGATTGACAATAGCAGGCGTGCTGAATATGGATATGATCAACGCGCTGAAGTTTTCGGCTCAAAGGGGTCTGTTGCTGTATCCAATGATACAGCATCTTCGGCAGTGATTTCTACGCAGGAAGGAATTATATCAGAAAAACCATTGTATTTTTTCCTTGAAAGGTACATGAATTCTTTCGTAGATGAAATGTCACAGTTTGTTGAATCTATTCTTAACGATTCGCAAATAGCAGTAAGTGGAGATGACGGTCTTAAAGCAGTCCTGATAGGTCTTGCAGCAAAAAAATCATTATCAGTTGGAAGACCGGTTAAAGTCAGTGAAATTGGTTGAGGTATTATATGGCAGGTATTAAAGATGTAGCACGCAGGGCCGGTGTATCTATTGCTACCGTATCTAATGTGATGAATAAAAGAAAACCTGTAAGTGCTGAACTTGAAGCAAAAGTTTGGGAAGCAGTTGAAGATTTAAATTATGAAGTAAACCCGGTGGGAAGGGGTCTAAAGTCCAATAGAACCAATCAAATTGGTGTTATCGTGCCCTCCTTCAGCCAGGTGTATTTTCCTGCAATTTTACAAGGTATACATGAAGCCGCAATGAGATTTGGATATAATGTTTCTGTATTTGAAACCAATGGAAATGTAGAGAACGAAAAAAAATATGTTGGATTAATTAAAAATTCTTGGATGGATGGCATTATTTTGGCTTCTTATGCCAATATTGAAAATAAATCGGAACGAGAGTACATCTGGTCTTTATCGGATGTTGGAACCAGTAAAAAGAAAATACCCGTAGTATCACTGGAAAATATTCTGGGGCCCAGTATTGATGCGGTCATCGTAGATAATCAGAAAGCTGCGGAAACTGCTATGGGCCATTTGTTATCCTTAGGGCATACTCAAATTCTACATATTGCAGCACCTCAGAAATTTACCATTGGTAAACTTAGAATGGAAGGCTATAGGAACGCTCTTAAAGAAGCAGATATTCATTTTGATCCTGATAAAGTATGTGAAGGGGATTTTTCTCCTATAAGCGGGTTTAACTGCATGAAATTTCTTTTAGAAAGAAAAGCTTCTTTCACTGCTGTTTTTGCTGCCAATGATCAGATGGCTATCGGTGCTATGCGGGCTTTGTTGGATAAAGGCGTTCGCATTCCGGAAGATGTTGCGATTATTGGATTGGACAATAATTTTCCTTCTACTTTGGTAGTTCCTTCTTTATCAAGCGTTAATTTTCCTAAATTTGATATGGGTTCTAAAGCCGTTGAATTATTATCTCAAAGAATTTTAGAGCCTGTTGAAAAAAGATCCGTTGTTGTCTTGGATACGGAATTGGTTGTTAGAAAGTCTACAAGCCGTGACGGAGACAACCGGTGGAGTCTGGACTGGTGAAACGGAAGGGACGGTTCTTTTTGTTTACTCAACTGCTTAGGGTAAACAAAAAGAACCGTCCCTTCCGTTTCACCGTCCCTTCCGTTTCAAAATTCGTTTATTTGATTCTTACGACTTTTCTTTTATCTACGGCTTCTTTTGCGGCAAAAGCCCATTTCACGGCTTTATACCCATCTATAAAACCAACAACCGGCTTTGTATTGTTTTGGATACAATCTGCAAAATGCTGTAATTCTGCTTTAAATGTAGGTTCCCAGAATTCAAAGAACCATTGAACACACTCAGTATTAACACCATGTTTGTCCATAGAAATCACTCTGTCTCTGTTTGGGGTTGTTCCCATTCTGACAGAGCCTTCTGTTCCAAATACTTCTACCTCCACATGATATCCGTAAGTGCTGTTTCTGGTTGTTTCCATAAAGCCCATCACACCATTTTCAAACCCTAATGAAATAGTACAGTTGTCAATATCATTGACATCTTTTAAACCCGCATAAGCGAAAACGTCCCCCATACCATAGACTGTTTCTGCATCAGAGTCAATAAGCCATCTCGCACAGTCGTAATCATGGGTTAACATATCAAATACCAAACCGCCGCTTGTAGGGCTGAATTTTATAATGTGGTCTGCCTCCCAGGAAGGATCCCTGTTCATCAGTTTTACTAATATAGGTTTTCCTATAAAACCTTCATCTATCTTCTTTTTCATGGCTTGTAGAGATTTATCGAATCTACGATTATATCCAATTTGAAAAATATTAACTCTGTTCTTTTCTACAGCATTTTTCATTAAGTCTATTTCCTCCAAAGTCATACCCAGAGGTTTTTCACAATAGATATTTTTGACACCTGCTTCTGCCGCATCACAAACCATTTTACAATGGAAAGCAGAATTTGAGGCAATGACGATGCCGTCAAGTTCTTTATCTTTGAACAGATCCATGTAGTCGGTTGTTCCATATTTAGGCTGCATTTCCGCCATGACGGAATTCACTTCATCCTGTACGGCACTGCACACTGCAGTCAACTGGGCATTGGTTATCTTATAATGAATATTTTCTGCATGGTTTCTTCCCAATCTACCAAGTCCTACGATTCCAAGTTTTACTTTTTCCATAAATTTAACCTCCGTTTTTATATTGTTTGAAAAGCTGTTTTTATACCCTCGATCCATTTTCTAATTGCCGTATTTGAATCAGGAAGAGGAAGACATTCTGCACTGATAAACCCGTTATAATTTATATTTCTTAAAGCAGTTGCTATTTGACTGAAATTTATATGGCCGCCTCCGACATAATAACGATTACTGTCTGCAAAATGCATATATCCCAGCATTCTTCCGCAGTTTTCTATTGCCTCTGACATATTGGCATCTTCTATATTCATGTGGAATGTGTCCAGAAGGATTTTTGTATTGGGCAAAGAAAACTTATTAACAAAATCTAATGTTTCGGTTGCATTGTTTAGATAATTGTTTTCATATCTGTTGATGGCTTCAAATACGATTTGAACATTTTTAGTTTCTGCATATTCGGAAACAATAACCGTTGATTCCGCAAGTCTGTTGAGAAAATCTTCATATTTCTGAGAAGAAGTCAAATTCCCTCGAATACAGCCAATGATAACAGTGGATTGGAAAGGTGATGCGGCGTCTACAAAATCAAGAAGCCGTTTTATTGCTGACTGTCTTTTACTTTCATTATCATCTATCAATGACAGACCTTCTTCAACATAAGCTCTTCCTGTGGCCAGAGCAGATATAGCGATATTATGTTGATCGCAGGATTCAATTATTTTATTAAAATCTATCTGTGATGGATTTCCCCAGTGTAATTCTACACCGTCATAACCAAGATCTGAGAGTATACTTATACTATCTGCCGGATCTCCTCCAAGAATCACAGGAGAAGTTGTTGATATGTCAGAGGTAATAGTTGCGGATAAACGTATCTTTCCTTTTAAATTATTATCACTCATCTGATTCTCCTAATTCTAATAATTATTTTTTTAAGTTTCTATTCTTTTATTTAGTCCTGTCAGTTCCAAATGTCTTCCGATATGCCTTTCAAGCCTGCTGATATAGATATTTTCATTCTGAGAAAGGGTATCATAGATGGAGGATTTTATTTCCGAATTTTTGAGAACATAACCGTAAGTAATATGTAAGAGTTGTCGTGAATTATTATCATCCAGATATTTTTTCAAAAATTCATCAGAAACGGTGTCGACATCAGGAATTTTTGAAATATCTGAAGATACATGGTAATGATTCTTTGCTTCATTAAAATGTTTTATTGCATATTTATGAATAGCTCTGTATAACAAAGGGTTGCATTCTGCTATGGTACCTATGGCTTCAAGCCAGTTGGTTCCGGATGTTTTGATATGTAGTCTTTTTCTTGTATAGGAACCTATAAGGTGGAATACACTGAACTTATCGCTTCCGGAATGGATGCTCAGCTTATAACCGAAGTAATCGGCAATTGCAGCATGTATTTCCAGTTGCTTTTCAAAAGCCTTAATGTCTCCCATATAGTCAATACCCTTCTGGAATTCTCCGACAAATCTTGGTGCAATGCTGGTGACATCGATTTCGACATCTGCCAATTCGGAGGCTACAAAAAAATGACCGTGCTCTGATGTTACAGAGTCTGTCTCATCTATGGATATTTCAAAGTCGATATCTCTTCCGCATGTGGAAATATATTTATTATAGATATAGGTGATATACAGTATTGCTTCGTAATAAATCAAAATATCTTTCACCAGTTCATTTTTTGTATACCTAATCGAGTATCCGTTAATATTAAAAGTATATCCTAAGTATTTTTTTTCAAGCTTGATTCGGGTATCCGAAGGGATACGGCTATATAAGTTGTTTAATTTCGAAGCGGATAGTGATTCTATATCTTTACCTATTTTTTCTGAGCAATCCAGAGTTATCATTGTATAACCGCAATTCAAAGCCTCTATAATATCGTATTCCAGTTTCAGATGGTCTCCGTCTGCACCGAAACCATTCTTATATCCTTCTTGGAAGACGGCAAAAGAAGCACTGTCCAATACATCGTGATAAGTGCGGCTTGTTAATTCCAGCTCTCGTTTGCTTTGTTGGGCAAGAACGGGCTTTGCAAAACTTTTTGAAATAGTTCTGATATGTCCGGGCGAGGCAAGTCCTAATCGGTCACCGGCTCCGAAAGTAGCCGTATTTTTACCAAAAGGCTGTGGGTTTGTATAATCCAAGCATTTATTTAATGCCAGCCGGTTGGAGTGAGTTAAAGGGCAAATTTTCAGGGAATCTTCTATATTTTGGCCAATAAAGGCGTCATAATAAAGCCCTTCTCCATAGGCTGCAATGTATCGAGTACTATTTAGCGTAACCATTTGAAGTTCAATTCCCTTTGTTTTGCAATAGGATAGCGGATACAACTTAAAATTTTCATTCCGGTTTATTATTTTTTTATAAATAGTACCGGATAAATAATCATCCATGGTAATTTGTTCCCTCCATACTTAATACCGGACACATTAATTGCTCTGTATCGGAAGAATAATTAATGTGTGCCGGTAGTTACGATATGATTAAGGATGCTTAAATATCATATTTAAGCATGACCTTAAATGCTTTTTCTTTTTCATGAATAGCGGTATCCATTGCTTTTTGAAGATCGCTGAATTTAAAATAATGAGTATTCAATGCTTCAAAATCATATTTATCTTTAATTGCGCTCATAAATCTAATGGTTCTTTGACCGAAATCTTTTGTTCCGCCGGAACCTTTTATCTGAAGAGTTTTCCATATTGTCCAGCCAAGTTCTACAGGAACTTTTCGACCGATGGAGTGGCCGATAAGATTAACGCGGCAACTGTGACCGGCAATATCGAATAGAGATGCGATGGCATCATCGTTGCCAGAGGCTTCTGCTATGACAGAAGGACCTTTGCCCTCCGTTAGTTCATCAATTTGTTCCTTGAGATTTCCTGCCGTAGGGTCGACAACATGATCGGCTCCATATTTCAAAGCAAGTTCACGTCTTGAAGCAATAGGGTCAACAACGATGACTTTTGCTCCAGAAGTTTTTGCAACCATTGTTGCAGAAATACCAACAGGACCGCAGCCAAAAATAACAGCGGTGTCGGAAGCATCTATATAGCCGCCGTTTCCCCAGATACCAAAGTATCCGATGGAAAAAGTTTCTACCCATGCTCCATCCGCATAAGACCAGTTATCGGGTATTTGATGGACATATTGTTCCTCAACAACCATGTATTCGCCCATTCCACCGGGAGAGTCGGGTCTGAAACCGATCTCACGCATGTTCAGGCATGCTGAAGGCATAAGGCCGTCTTTGCAATTTTCACAGACGCCGCAGGCCATAACACAATCTCCTGTAACTTTCATACCAGGTTTAAGAGTTGTAACAGAGCTTCCTATATCTACAATTTTTCCTCCCCATTCATGACCGGGAGTATAAGGACCAAGATCATATCTTCCTTCTGCGGAAAGCCCTTCATAGCATTCTACATCCGAGCCGCATATGCCGCATGCACCAACTTGAATAAGAACTTGATCGGGCTTCAATTCAGGTAGATCAACTTCTTCAATTCGAAGATCATGAGGTTTGTGTAAAAAAGCTATTTTCGCCTTCATTTAAATCATCTCCCTTTTTAGTGATTGGTGATTAGTGATTAGTGGTTAGTGGTTAGTGGTTAGTGCCTTCTAACCTTCTAACCTTCTATCCTTCTATAACCTTCTAACCTTCTAACCTTCTATCCTCTGAATTATAGTCTTTCAAATATACCGATTCGGGGCAATTCGTCCACAGATTTCCAACCTTCACTTAAAGGTTCTCTTAGGAACGGTTCCATTTCTTCGGCTGTGCGAAGTGTCATTTCTTCTACCGGAGGTACTGTCCCTGCAGGGAAAGTATCTAATATTTCGTCATGCAATAAAGTAAGGTATTTTAAAATCGCCGCTATTGGCCTTTTAGCTTTTTCTTTTGTTGCGATGGAAGGGGTACCTACAACGCCTTCGGGGGTTGCGGATCTTTCTATGGCACTGTGACCTTCACCTTCTGACCATCGACCGGGTCTTCTGAAAGGATCTACAGACTTATCCAGATGACCGTCCGGAAGGAAACCTTTTCCTTGAGCGTCCTGAACCACACTCATGTCTATCATTTCTTTGAACATCAATAATGCAACTGCTGTTTCTGCTTCGTCGGCATGAATGAAATTAGTTTCGAGGCTGTTTTTCCTGCTAACCGGGTAGAAAAATTCTCTTACGGCACGATGCCATTCGATTACACGGAATATTCCTGGAAGCTGATAGCGCTTGCAGAATTCGTGAATAGCCGATTCAAGCATCCAAAGATGACCATGGTTGTTTACAAAGATGATTTTTCTGTAACCGTCATTCCATAGACCCAGCATAGTATAAATAAGAGATTCTTTTACGACTTCTTCAGGCATAATAACTGTTCCCGGCATACCAATATGATGAAAGGGGTGCCCGCCGTAATTTAAAGGTGTAAAGGCAAGATTTACTTCCCTTTCCTGTTTAGCAGTATATCGCCTGACACCTTCAAGAATTTGTGTAACCATAAATGTATCCAATCCGGTATTGGCGTGAAGCCCATGATTTTCCGTGCAACCAATTGGAACGAAAACGATGTCGTTTTTTCGTCGTTTTTCGATTTGTTTTGCTCGAGGCGTATTTTGAATATAGGTTCCGGCAATCCCAAGCTCTGATGGAGAGGGTATTTCATATGCTTCCAGTATCTTGTCTATTTCTTCTTCAGAAGCATCCCATATTTCTTTTTTTAGTTGTCCTACTGCCGTATCTGCTTCAAATAGAATTGCAGGATCTTCAGTCAGCAGCCATTTTTTTTCTGCAGTCATTTTACTTACCTCCTAAATTCATAAATCAGATTCCGAAATATCGGTAAAACGTTTTTCTAACAAAAGTATATACTCGCCTTTTAATTCTGTCAATAGAATTATTTTAATGTTTCTGTTAAGTGATTATGCAAATAAAACTAAAAAAAATTTATTATTTTTTAATTAAATAGTAATACTAAGAATAATAATTTTTTCATATGCAGATAATAAGAAAATTTAATGCCTTATACAAAAAATTGTTAAAAAATAAACATTAAAATTTTGAGAGGAGGTTTAAATTCATGATTTCGTTACGGATTTAATATTGACAAAAATTTTATACAATGATAGTATCATTTCAAGCAAACGTTTTCGTTATATGCGAAAAAATCTTTCAATATTAAGAAAGTGAGGGAGAAAAATGAAAAAAATACTTGCTTTAATGCTCGTATTGGTGCTGGCTATTGGCTTGTTTGGTTGTGGTGGCGGTGGTGATACTGCCGAAGATGATCCAGGCGATGTTGTTGATGAAGGTGCTTCAATTGGTTTTGCTACTTGTAACATGAATGACACATTCCAAACTTACATTGTTGATGCGGCAACTGCAAAAGCTACAGAACTCGGTTATGCACTTGACGTTCAAGATGCTCAGGAAGATGTTGTAAAACAGCAGGATCAGGTGAATGCTATGATTCAGCAAGGTGTCGACGCAATCGTCGTTGTTCCGGTTGATACAAGCGCGATGGGTCCCATTACAGAGGCTGTGACAGAAGCAGGAATTCCTTTAGTATACGTTAACAGAAATCCATTTGGTGAAGATACACCACCTGAAGGCGTATATTATGTAGGTTCTCAGGAAATCGTTGCCGGGAGACTTCAAGGTGAATATCTCATTGAATTAATGGGAGAAGATGGCGGCGTTGGAATCTTGATGGGCATCCTTAGCAATGAAGGTGCTGTTAAAAGAACCGAAGGTAATGAGGAAATTTTAAGTGAGTATTCAGGCATTGAAATTTTAGCTAAAGAAGCCGGTGACTGGCAGTATGATCAGGCTATGGCGATAACAGAAAACTGGATTACTGCATATGGTGAAGATTTAAATGCGGTTTTAGCAAATAATGACGGAATGGCAATCGGCGCCCTTCAGGCTTTAGATGCTGCAGGAAGAGACGATGTTATCGTTATGGGTGTTGATGCAATACCGGATGCAGTTGATCTTGTAGCTGAAGGCACATTAGATGCAACCGTTCTTCAGGATGCAGATGGTCAAGGAACCGGAGGAATTGAAGTAATTGATCAGGTATTAACAGGAGGAACTCCGGAACAAGTTACTTGGATTGATTTTGTACTTGTAACTCCTGATAATGTAGCAGATTTCCAGTAAATCAATTTAGTTTATGATTTTAATTCATACATATATGGGGAAAGAGCATTGCTCTTTCCCCATATAACTAAAGATAGCGGAGATAGGGGCGATGGAAATGACCGAAAATAAGAATATTCTCGAAATGAAAAATATCGTTAAGATCTTTCCTGGTGTAAAAGCTTTAAAAGGTGTTGATTTGGATGTTGCGTACGGAGAGATTCATGCGGTTATGGGGGAAAATGGTGCCGGTAAATCTACCCTTATGAAATGCTTGATTGGGATTCATCCTCAAACATCCGGTCAGATATATTTTGATGGAAAACTTATAGAAAATTATAATACTGCAGAAGCCCTTAATACAGGAATTTCTATGATACATCAAGAATTGAACCCCGTGGAATTCAGATCTATTATGGAAAATATTTGGCTGGGAAGAGAGCCCAAAACCAAATTCGGTTTGGTAGATCATAAGAAGATGTATCAAATGACTAAAGAAGTATTAAAAAAGATTGATCTGGATGAAGATCCCAAAAAGCTTATGGTGGATTTAACAGTTGCTAAGATGCAGATGATAGAAATAGCAAAGGCTATCTCATATAATGCCAAACTGATTATTATGGATGAGCCTACATCTGCCTTGACTAATAAAGAAATCAAGCAGCTTTTTGATATCATGAGAAAATTGAAAAAAGAAGGAAAGTCAATTATTTATATTTCTCACAAGTTAGACGAAATTTTTGAAATAAGTGACAAGGTCAGCGTTTATCGTGACGGACAGTATATCGGCACTGAAGATACGGCTAAAATAGATACGCC
Organism: uncultured Eubacteriales bacterium; assembly: GCA_964553505.1. Lineage (GTDB taxonomy): Bacteria > Bacillota > Clostridia > Peptostreptococcales > JAAYPU01 > JAENZQ01. Next base: position 37,432 of record CAZKKX010000004.1, read on the forward strand.
CAGACTTATTAAAATGATGGTTGGTCGAGATATTGATGAAATGTTTCCAAAAACAGAATGTTCCATTGGAGATATTAGATTAGAAGTTAACGACCTTTCTGATAGAGGTCATTTTAAAAATGTTTCATTTGATGTGCGAAAGGGAGAGATTTTAGGTGTCGCCGGTTTAGTTGGAGCCGGTCGAACTGAAGTGATAGAAACCCTGTTTGGCCTTAGAACGATGATGTCCGGGCAGGTAAAAATAGACGGAAGGGAAGTCCGTATCAATTCACCTCAGGATGCCAAGGTGAATAAAATAGCGCTTCTTACGGAAGATAGAAGGCTAAACGGCATATTTCCTATGTTAACGGTTTTTCAAAATGCTTTTATGGCTAATATCGATAAGTATGTAAATAAATCCAAATTATTTGATCACAAAATGGCAATAAATGATGTAAATAAATTTGTAGATATTATCAAAATAAAGACTCCTACCATTTATCAAAAAATAGAAAATCTCAGCGGTGGAAATCAGCAAAAGGTGCTGGTGGCAAGATGGCTTTTAACAGAACCGGAAATCCTAATATTGGATGAGCCTACAAGAGGGATTGATGTTGGTGCAAAGGCTGAAATTCACAGGCTTATCTCTACTCTGGCAGGACAAGGGAAAAGCATAATCATGGTTTCCTCAGAACTTCCGGAAATTATGGGCATGAGTGATAGAATCATGGTGATGCACGAAGGTAAAGTTACCGGTATTATTGAAAATCATAAAGATTTAACTCAGGAAGAATTAATGCTTTACGCTACAGGTCAAGCCACAAGCTTGCCTAATAATTGAGGGGAGTGAGAATGAATTGGCTGAGGGTTCAAGAAAAATCAAGAATAACAAAAAGGATAAAGAAAAACAATCTGATAGAGATGAAAGATGGGATAAATATATTGAACTTCTTAAAAAATATGGAATTATTGTAGCCTTATTATTATTGGTGGTTGTTATAGCGGTTGCAGAGCCTAAGTTTCTTTCGCCGACGAATTTGTTCAATGTACTTGCTCAGAGTGCCATATACGGCATTATGGCTTTAGGATTGACTTTTGTCATTATTTCAAAAGGAATTGACCTTTCGGTAGGATCATTACTGGCATTTGCAGGTATTGTAGCTGCAAGTTTGGGGCAGGTATCCACTGCAACTACAAAGTATTTTCCAAGTCTTGGAGAATTGCCTATATTTGTTCCTGTTTTAGCTGCTCTTATTATTGGATCATTACTGGGAGCAGTTAATGGAGGGTTAATTGCTTTTACCGGTATACCTGCTTTTATAGCTACTTTAGGTATGATGACAATTGCAAGAGGTTTTACTCTTATGTATACAGGAGGAAAGCCTGTAAGTCAGCTTATTCCTGAATTTAAGTTTATCGGTAGCAAAATTGGTGCTGTACCGGTTCCTGTTATTATATATGCTATAATGATTTTTCTTACTTGGGTTTTGCTGAATCATACAAGTTTTGGTAAAAACATCTACGCTATTGGCGGAAATATTAAAGCGGCCGAAGTATCAGGTGTTAATGTAAAGAAAAATCTTGTAATGATATATGCATTTGCAGGTTTAACTTGTGGTGTGGCGGCATTAGTCTTTGCGGGTCGTGTAGGAAGTGTTCATCCTGGGGCTGCAACAGGATATGAACTGACAGCCATTGCAGCTACTACTATTGGTGGAACAAGCCATACCGGCGGGATTGGTACCGTTTGGGGTGCCGTTGTCGGAGCTCTTATTTTAAGTGTCTTGAGAAATGGGTTGACATTATTGGGTGTCCAGGCATATTGGCAGCAAATAGTAGAGGGTGCAATTATTATTGTGGCAGTTATTATCGATATGAGAAAAAATGCTAAGAAAAAATAGAATAATGGTTAGTGATTAGAGGGGTAGAAGGACGTTTTGAGACTATATAAACTTATCATTTGAAATTTAGCTTACACCGCTACAGAGCATATTTATACTTAACACTTAATAATAAGCTTATACTTAATATTTGAGGAGGTAATATATATGGACAAATTATTGGAAATGACAAAAAAATATCCGACACAGTATTGGAATGATTCCTGTTCTGTGAAAGAATTGACTTATGCTATAGAAAGAGGTGCCACAGGGGCTACTACGAATCCTGTCATTGTTAAGAATGTTTTAGATAGTGAATTGGATAGTTATAAAGATTATATAAAAGCTTTAGTTGATAATAACCCTGTTTCTTCTGAAGACGAAATAGCTTGGATGGTTATAGAAAAAATGGCAGTCGACGGCGCGAAATTGTTAGACCCTGTTTTCGATCCTTTGAAGGGAACAGGAAGAATATCCATTCAAACCAATACAAAGTTCTTTAATAATGTGGAGAAGTTAACGGAACAGGCCGTCTATTTTTCAAAATTAGCACCAAACATTCAAGTAAAAATGCCGGCAACTTTTTCGGGCATCAAGGCATTTGATGAAGCAACCTATCAAGGCGTCAGTATTAATGCGACAGTTTCATTTACAGTGCCACAAGCACTTGAAGTTGCAAAAGCTGTGGAAAGAGGATTGAAAAGAAGAGAAGCGGAAGGGTTGGATAATACAAAAATCAATCCTGTATGTACCATTATGATTGGTCGTACGGATGACTGGATTAAGCATGTGGTATCCAGAGATAAAATAGTTTTAGATCCGGCAGCGTTAGATTTTGCAGGGATTGCATGTTTTAAAAAAGCCTACAAAATTTATAAAGAAAAGGGATATAAAACAAAACTGTTAACGGCGGCTTACAGAAATCATCATCATTGGTCGGAATTTATTGGTGGCGAAATCTTAATGACAATACCTTATAAATATCAAAAAATGTTTAACGAATCAAACATTGAAGTGAAAGAAAGAATGGATAATGAAGTCAATCCGGAATATATTAAACAACTCCTTCAGGTTCCTGACTTTGTTAAAGCATATGAAGGCATGTCTGTTGAAGAGTTCAACACTTATGGCGCAGTAAACAAGACACTGGATCAGTTTGCAGGCGGATATGATGATTTGGTTAAAATCATAAGAAAGTTTATGATTCAGTATTAAGGAGAAAATTTATGCATGAAAATTTTGGAAACTTCTTATATGGGTACAATGAGCTGACAAACATGGAGAATAAGCATGAAAATATGCTTATGGATATTGGCATACAGAAAATGAAGGATGATGAAGAAACAGTATTTTTAAACAAAGAAAAGGAAACAGTTTTTTTGCTTTTGACCGGCAGAATAATTCTAAATTGGAATGGACAGAAGCAAGAAGCTAAAAGAAATTCGGTATTTGAAGAAAACCCAATTGTGCTTCATGTCCCGAAAGGAGTAAAAGTAACAATTCATTCAAAGACAGAATCAGAAGTTCTGGTTCAGAAGACAACTAATGATAA
>CAZKKX010000005.1:0-36682 GCA_964553505.1 uncultured Eubacteriales bacterium
TGGTGCTGAATTCTAACGACATATTCCAAATTATTTATGAAACGGAGAACTATTATAAAGTCAGAACACAAAGCGATGTGATTTGTTTTTTAAGAAAAAATGATGTGGACATTTTCAATATAGATCTTTCGCAAGTAGATTTTTATAACTTCAAAAGAGAGAAGATGGATTACGGTAGAGAAAAAATTAATCTTGTCTGGGAGTATGTCTATTTAAATACACCTGCACCCGATGAAGATAAAAATGATGCAATCGATATTATTTCGCCAACTTGGTTTTACATCAAAGACTCAGAAGGTAATGTTGGAAACAAAGCGGATAAAGGATATCTAAATCAAGTCCATCAAGCAGGTTACAAAGTATGGGGTTTGGCAACAAACAGTTTTAATGGTGAGTTAACCCATACGGTTCTTAATAATGAAAAGTTGACTAAAAAAGTTGTGGCTCAATTTCTTTTCTATGCCAGCCTTTATAATCTGGATGGATTAAATATAGATTTTGAATCCGTTAAAAATGAAGACCGTGATGCTTTAACTAATTTTGTGTCGATGATGCGGTACTATACGGAGAAGCAAGGATTAACTCTTAGTATTGACGTTATGGTTCCGGCACCTTGGAATATGGAGTATGACAGGAAAGCCTTATCTCACTTGGTGGATTATATTGCAGTAATGACATATGATGAGCATTGGTCTGGTTCAACAATCTCCGGGTCTGTTGCTTCATATGATTGGGTAAACGATTACATTAAAAAATCTTTGCAAGATATCCCATCTGAGAAGCTGTTGATAGGTATACCCTTGTATACGAGGCTTTGGATAGAGGAACCGGATGGTAATGGCGGGGTAACCGTATCCAGTCAATCCTTATCCATGGAACAGGTCAGAGAAATTATTAAAGAGAAAGGTCTTCGTGTCAATTGGCTGGATAAAGAAAAACAGCATTATATCGAATACTATGAAGAGGGAAAAACCTATAAAGTCTGGATAGAAGATTCAAGATCCATTGCGTATAAACTTAGTTTAATTGAGGCGTATGATTTAGGTGGAAGTGCAAGTTGGCGTAAAGGGTTTGAAGAGGAGTTTGTTTGGGACGTTTTCGAAGACATTATTAAAAAAGGGATTTCATTTAAAGAATACCGAGACATAAGTTATTAAAAAGTAAGATTAAGCAGAAAACAAAAAAATGTTTTCTGTTACCGGGATTATAAAAGGTCTGCGGCTTTATAGGCTGCAGACCTTTTTAACTGGACTATATAGGATTTTATAATTTCTTAGAGAACACTGCAAGTACTGCGATTACTAAGAGTCCGAATATCATTAATCCTGTTTGTTCAATAGATCGGATTCCCATAAATGCAATTACTGCAATGGCAATGGGGATAACATATTTGATTATTGCATACCATACTTCAAACAGTCCAAATTTAACTGTTCCACCGTTTGTCAGCTCATCTTTAAGATCTTCTTTCTTATATACCCAACCGGCAAATATTGCAAGGAACATTCCGCCAATGGCTAAGAATATCTTGTCGGTAAGAATATCAAAGAAATCAAAGGCACCTACGCCAAGGAAGGTGATATGTGACATAGCTCCCATTGATAAAGAAGCCATTATGCACAGAACAGCCATAACTCCTGATGCTGAAAAAACAGCTTTTTTCCTTGTAAAACCTCTTTCGTCTATTAAATAAGCAACAACGACTTCTAATAAGGATACTGATGAAGTAAGTGCAGCTACAGTTAATGCAATAAAGAATAACGTTGAGAAGAAAACGCCGGCACTTCCCATCGCTGCGAATATGGAAGGTACGATTACAAATACAAGACCAGGACCTTGATCAGGTGTCATACCGAAAGCGAAGAGTGCAGGGAATATAGCGATGCCTGCCAGTATTGCACAAGATGTATCCAGTGTAGTAACAAGCGCTGCATTCTTTGCAAGATTTTCCTTTTTATTAAGATAACTACCATAGGTAATCATACAACCCATACCAAGACTGAGTGAGAAAAATGCCTGACCCAATGCGGCAAGGAAAGTCTGACCCGTAACCTGCGACCAATCAGGTGAGAATAAGAATTTTAGACCTGCATCTGCACCAGGGAGACTTACACTTCTGATACCTATAAAAATAAGTAATACAAGAAGAGTTGGCATTAATACTTTGCTTGCTTTTTCTATTCCTCCTGCAATACCTTTAGCAACTATTGACACGTTGAATACCAAGAATACAATCATCCATATCAGTGGTTGAGCGGAACTTGTGATAAATGTAACAAAAGTAGTTTCAATAGCATCTGGTGTTGTCAATAATCCTGAAAAGGATTTGAAGATATAAGCAAGAGACCAACCACCTACGACCGGATAGAATCCCATGATCAAGAAACCACTGAGAACTCCGATTACACCTGCAAATGTCCAATTACGGCTGTAGCTTTTATATGCACCTACAGCTGCGAGACTGCTTCTTCTTCCTACTGTAAATTCAGCAATCATGATACTTAACCCAATGACGAAAACACAAATTAAATAAATAACTATGAATGCGCTACCTCCGTTTTCGCCTGTTAAATATGGAAATCTCCATATATTTCCGAGACCTACCGCGGAACCGGCTGCTGCTAAAAGAAAGCCGAGCCTTGAACCCCAGTTTTCCCTCTGTTGCATAAGAAAATACCTCCTTTAATTATCATTTAATAAATCTTGAATTTAATGTTATAACAGAAATGAGAAAATGTCCAGTTGCAAATAAATAGATATCATTTTCAATTTTGTAAAAAATTGTATGAAAATGAATAAATATTACTAAAAACGTGTAAGAACGTTAAAACTAAGTGATTTTATTCATCAAATTGATTGAATATACAATAATAAAAAAGTAATATAGTACAAAAGTAAGTAATAGGATGCATGTCAATTACTTTTATATTATAATGTTATATAGTTTACCAACATAGAAAGGAAAGTCCGGAATGCATTTATCAAGAAACCAAATCAATTTATTTTTGACTTTACTACTACTTTTAAAAATTGGTTTGTATTATACTTTTATGGATGTGCAAAATAATTTCATTTTTATTTTTTTATTGACGGTTATTTATCTTTCAATACTTTTTTTATTCTTTGAAAATAAACGAATCGTATCAATAATTTATCTTTTTTTATCTGTACTGATGTTTATGGATGTATCGTATTTTAGCTATTTTAATAGAAATTTATCCATTACTATGATCGAAGCAGCAGGATTTCTCGCAAATGTAACAGACAGCGTTTTAGAAGTAGTAAAACCACAATTTTTTCTTTTAGTTACGGATGCGCTTTTCATCCTTGTCTATGTTTTTCTTTCGCCAAAAAATTCAATGAGGAGTATGGCTTTTTTATGGAACCGTAATAAATTGACGAATATCAAAGGCATATTATCTATATTGCTTATTTGCATAATTTCTTTTATTTCTTTAAACCCGAAACAAGAGGAGTTATTAACTTCTATTAATAATCAGGAGTTTTTCACATATCACTTGAGGGATATTTTGTTTCAGAATCAAGAAATGGAAGCTTTTAATATATCGGAAGCTATTTTTAATGAGAATAGATACGAAAATGAAAAAAGAGACAGACTTTTTGGAGCAGCCAAAGGAAGAAACCTTATTGTTATAATGGTTGAATCCCTTCAGGATATGGTAGTGAATAAATACTACAACAATCAGGAAATAACCCCTTATTTGAATCAGCTTATAAAACATGACAGCTTGTATTTTGATCAATATTTTCAACAATTGGGAAGCGGTAATACTTCTGATGCGGAATTTGTTACAAACAATTCATTATATGCTTCTTTTCGAAGTTATACTTATAGTTTATATACGGAAAATTATTTTCACGGGCTCCCATGGATTCTAAAGAAAACAGGGTATAATACTCTTGCTTTTCACGGCTATAAAAAAGATTTTTGGAATCGAAAAGAGGCTTATGAAGGTCAGGGATTTGACAGTTTTTTTCATGAGGATGATTATGAGATAGGAGAAGAGATTGGTTTCGGGTTATCCGATATTGATTTTTTTAATCAAACAGTTAATTACTTAAAAGAGACCTCGCAACCCTTCTATGGTTTTCTTATTACCCTTACAAGTCACCACCCTTACGAACTACCTGAACATCATAAAATGATGGAGTTGAAAAAAGAAGATGAAGGAACACTTTTTGGCAATTACCTTGAAAGTGTACGATTTACTGATAAGGCAATTGGCGAATTTATTGAGGAATTAAAAGCAAATAATTTGTATGATAACTCCATAATCGCTATATTCGGAGATCATTTCGGACTTAACTATAAAGAAGAAGAAACCGGAAAAGCTGTCAGTAGATTTTTGGGACGACCGTATGATTATGATGAAATGTTGAAAATTCCTTTAATCATTCATATCCCTGGTATGAATATTAGCAGAACCATTAACACTACCGGAGGACAAATTGATTTCCTCCCTACTATTTCTTATCTTCTTGGGGTGGATAAACTGGATACCCTATATTTTGGTCAAAATTTGATTAACGCTGAAAACGGATTTGTTGCATCGCAAACATATATGCCAAAGGGCTCTTTCATTCAAGATAATATTATTTATGAAATGCCCCGTGATGGTGTGTTTGAAAACGGAAGGGCATGGGATATCAATACAGGAGAATCTGTTGATCTTGAGCTCTGCAAGTCAGGATATAAAAGAGCTGTTAATGAAATTAATCTGGGCAATTTCATCCTTCAAAATGATGTGCTTCGAAAGGTTCTTTTAGAAGGTAAAACAATAAAAGAGATAATGGGGGCCGAACCTTCCAATGAAGATTTGATTATATTAAGAGGAGGAGGCATTTATAAAGGAAAAACTCGGACAAATTCAGAAGAGGCTTTAAATAAAGCTTATAATAATGGTGTGAAATATATCGAGGTGAACTTTGAATGGACATCTGACGGGTATCCGGTACTGATTAAGGACTGGGAAGAGTCCTTATATGAGTTGTTTAATCATCAGAAAATGTGCCTATCTTTAGAAGAATTTGAAAGTCTAAAGATGATTAACGGTTGGAAACAGATGACTTTGGATGATTTGATCCAATGGATAAGATACCATCAGGATGTTATAATAATTCCAAACCTGAAATCGAATTATATTGATTTTCTAAAGATTCTAATAGAACAGTATCCGGAGTATTTAGAAAAATTTATACCTCAAATTGATCGGATGGATGAGTTTACCCGGGCAGAGTATTTGGGATTTCCGAACATAATTTTTAAAGTGGAGGAAGATTCGGTTTATACAAATCGTGAAATACTGTATTTTGTAATGCTCAACAATATTTTTGCGGTTACACTTCCGGAAAGTAAAATAGAATCAGATTATTATGATGTGTTGCTGCTTGAAGATAAGAAGGTGTATGCATATAACGTTAATGATGCTAAGAAAAAGAAATCTCTTGAAGAAATAGGCGTTTCGGGATTCTATACAGATGAAATGGATAAACTAATAGAGTGATGAGAGCAATTATATTAATTGGTTTATTTTCTAACCCAAACGCTCAAAGGATTTTATTTATACAAGCTTATTCATTTTTAACTAATGTAATGAGTTTTTCGACAGGCTGAATTCAATTGATTCGAATCAATTATTTTAAATATTTATGTATATAAAAAGTAAAATAGGTAATATTAAGAATGGAAGGACAATTCTCTTCCGTATTCTCACCCATAGCTGAGGTCAGGAGTTTTCGAAAGCCTGACCTCAATTAGTATATTTAATTATTAATGGACAATTAAAATGAATAGAGCTATTCGTACTTGAGGGGATCGGTTATTTATATCAATATATGTGATACGAGACCGCCGATGCCGAAGGCGATAATGAAACTGTTTATCCATATTAACAGAGCATCCGAAATTCTTCTTTCTTTAAAAATTACCATGATTGAAGCAATGCAGGGAACAAAAAGAGTAATAACAACCAATGCAACGACTACCTGAGAAGTTGAAAGTAATCCCTGAGCAACCATTGTATTTAATCCTGCAGCCCCAAAATCCCGGCGTATGATACCCATGATAAAAGTATTGGTTGTTTCCAGTGGGAGTTGTAGAAAGTTTACGGTAATAGGCGAAAACCAATTTGAGATAACTACCAACATATTGGTGTATTGCATAATTGTTATAAGGATACCACCTAAAAGAAATAAAGGTCCGGCTTCATAAAGAAACATTTTAGATTTAGCAGCTGTTTTCTTCAGTATGTTTCTTGCCTGTGGAATTCTCACCGGTGGAATATCGATCATAAGTTCGGAAGATTGTCCGGGTAAAAGTATATTTAAAAGTGTTCCAAGAATTACAAAAACAATAAATATAGTAAAAACATATATAAGGGTAAGTTGAGGACTTAATGTTGCAGCAATTCCGATGATAACCCCCAGCTGTGCCGAGCATGGAACGGCAACGCTCAATAGCATGGTGGCTATGATTCTTTCTCTCCTTGATCCTAAAATGCGAGTAGTCATAATAGCCATGGTAACACAGCCGAAACCTAAAATAATAGGTATGACAGCACGCCCGTTTAAACCAATAAAATTCAAGAGTCTATCTACCAATACCGCTATCCTTGGGAGAATACCTGAGTCTTCAAGGATGGACATAAACAGATAGAATCCAATGACCAGAGGCAGCAGAAGCCCTAAAATATATATAGGCACCATGGTAAATATTCCAAATTCGCCGAATAAAAGTGCACCAAAAAATGTGTTCAAATCGAATATTCTACTTGATAGCTGGATTACAAAATTGTAATAATATGTACCCATGATAATTCCTTCGGTGATGTCTACAATGTGTTGTGCGATTACTTCCCCAATGAGCTTGTATAGTATAAAGAGCAATGTAATAAGCAAAGGTATCCCTGTAATCGGCTTTAAGAGCATATTACCTAAAGTGTCTAAGGCAGATCCTTTTGTTTCAGACCGTGATACAACCTGATTGGCTACTGTATTTACATGTTTTCTTCTGATATTATAGAGGTTCTCCCGATAATTATACTTTTTTCTAAGATGATATTGATTCTGGATACTTTCATCTTCTTCTAAAAGCATTAGGGCTTCTCCATCAGAATTGACAAAGGAAAGGACTTCAGATATCAAGGATTGTATTTCCGGGATTCTTTTTCCTACAGATCCACCGGAAAGAAGTTTTTTCTTTATTTCTTCGATGCCAATTCCTTTGACGGCGGATGCGGCTATCACCGGTACACCAAGTAAACCCGAAAGCTTTTCTATATCGATGTACATTCCCATTCTTTCAACTTCATCCATCATATTAAGGGCAATAACCATTGGCTTGCCCATATCTATGATTTGCTGAGTCAGAAACAGGTCCCTTTCCAGGTGCACGGCATCGACTACATTCAGGATTACATCAGCATTTAAAATAGAATCCTTCGCAACATTTTCTTCATCATTAAAAGAAGATACACCATAAACACCAGGTGTATCTATGACCATATATTTATCGTAGGTTCCCGTGCTAATATCCACTGTAGTGCCGGGGAAATTAGAAACATCCACATAAATACCTGTAAGAGAGTTAAAAAAAACTGACTTACCTACGTTGGGATTTCCGGCCAATACAAGCTTTGTCTTTGATTTTTGAGTTCTGCACCTTTCCTGGTGATGCATGCCTTGATGCTTGTGCATATTGTTTCCTCCGCTAAATTGAAACAATTATTTTTTTAGCAAGCTTTCTTCCGATAGCAATTTCCTGCAAGCCGGTTTTAAGTATAATAGGACCACAAGGGAGCTTATGTGAGCATTTTACAATGATTCCTTCAAAGATTCCCAAGCGGATGGCTTGCTCTCTGATGGACTTTTCCATAATACTTTCTATTTTAAATTCCTGACCTTTATTAATTTTATTAAGCGTCATTTCAAAATATACCTCCACATAATTGAGAACCATTATCAGTTATTATTATAGCATTTTTGATAATGATTATCAATTGTATTTTTTTAAGAATAGAGTTTTTTAGCCAGGTAATATATGCATTATTAATGACAATGTGTCTTTTTATGTTATAATGTTTGTAAAACTATACAACCGTCTTAAAAATACGATTTTGTTTAGGAGTTGATTGATTATGAGGTCTGCCATGGCATCTGAGAATCTGCTGAAAAAGGTTCTTGATAAAGTATATGAAGGAGTTGTCGTTGTTGATAACAAATCTAAAATCATCTGGATTAATGAACCTTACTTAAGTTTTTTGGATAAAACGAGAGAAGAGGTGCTTGGCAAAAATGTTACGGACATTATCGATAATACACGGTTGCATATAGTTTTAGAGACGGGAAAGGAAGAAATTGGAGACATTCAGGAAATCAATGACTCGAAAATAATTGCTATGCGTATTCCCGTTTTTGAAAATGGTAAAGTAATAGGCGCTGTAGGTCGTATTATGTTCAGAGATGTAACTGAACTGGACGTTTTAGCGCAAAAAGTTCATAAATTCGAAAACGAATTAGATTATTACAAGAAAGCTCTGAAAGAAGTCAGAGATGTCAAATATAATTTTGATAATATTATCGGAAACAGTAATAAATTGAAAGGAACTAAGTATATTGCAGAAAAAGCAGCGCTTACAAGCTCAAATGTATTAATCAGCGGAGAAAGCGGGACAGGCAAGGAACTGTTCGCCCATGCCATACATTCGGCAAGTTATAGAGCTATGGGGCCTTTTGTAAAGGTTAATTGTGGGGCAATCCCTTCTGATTTATTGGAATCCGAGTTATTTGGATATGAAGAGGGGGCTTTTACGGGAGCGAAAAAGGGAGGAAAAATTGGAAAATTTGAATTGGCTGATGGCGGAAGTATATTTTTAGATGAAATAGGTGATTTGCCGCTGCATATGCAAGTAAAGCTCTTGAGAGGCATACAAGAGAAAGTTATTGAGAGAGTGGGCGGTATAAAAAGTATTTTCTTGGATGTTCGGATTATAGCAGCGACAAATAAGGATTTGGAAGAATTGGTGGAGGAAGGAAAATTCAGAGAGGATTTATTTTATCGATTGAATGTAATGAATATCAATATTCCTCCTTTGAGAGAGCGAAAAGATGATATAGAACCTCTCATAAAACATCTTTTGGTAAAAGTTTCAGAACAAGCCGGGAACTATGTGACATCTATATCAAAGGAGGCGCTCAGGTATCTTGAAAGATATTCTTGGCCGGGAAATGTCCGTGAATTAGAAAATATTCTTGAACGAACGGTTAATCTATTAGATTATGGAAAAGAAATTCAAGTAGAAGATTTGCCGATAAAAATTAAAAATTTTAGTTTTGACTTCAATAAAATCAGCCACTCTAAGTTAAAAGATGTATTAGATGCAGTAGAAAAGAAAACAATTTTAGAGGTTCTGGAAAGAACAGGGGGTAATAAATCAGAAACAGCTAAGATTCTGGACATCAGCCGAACTAGTTTATATGAAAAAATATGGAAATATAATTTAGAGAAGGAGTGAGAATATGATGGATTCGGTAAAATTTTTACATTGTGCAGATTTACATTTAGATGCCCCGTTGACAGGGCTTCCGGATCATCTGGTTCAACTCCGACAGGAAGAACTCAGGGAGAATTTTGGAAGGATTGTTGATTTGGCAAGAAAAGAAAATGTACAGATTATCATGATCAGTGGGGATTTATTTGATAGAGAGTCCGTTAAAAAGACGACTATAGATTATATCATAAAAAAAATAGAAGAAATCAAATGGATTCCAGTTCTGATTTGTACAGGAAATCACGATAGCCTATTAAGAAATTATTATTATCAAATGAGCAATTTGCCCGAAAATCTGTATTTATTTGATCGAACTATTAGTAGAATTGATTTTCCGGATAAAAATCTGTGTATCTATGGCATCAGTTTTTATGAACCCTTGCAAGAAAAAAATCTTTTAAAAGGTTTTGTAGTTGATGATGAAAACAAAATTAATATTATGATGATGCATGGCGAGGTTGTTACTTCAGGAGGTAAAAGCATATATAATCCCATTACCCTTTCGGATATTGAAAAGAGTAAGCTGGACTACATAGCTTTAGGGCATGTTCATTCTTTTTCAGGATTAAATAAAGCAGGAAAAGTATATTGGTGTTATCCGGGAACCCCTGAAGGCAATGGGTTTGATGAGAGTGGCGTAAAAGGGGTCGTTATAGGAAGCATTTCCAAAGGATATACCCATATAGAGTTTCGCCCTACAGGCAAAAGAGAATATATAGTAAAAGAAGTGGATATTTCAGGGGCATGTACATATGAGGAAATAACGAAGAAGATCAAAGATAATTTTGAAGAAAAATCAGAAAATAATTTTTATAAAATCATTTTGAAGGGAGATATACCTGAGGATTTTGGTATTTCTTCTGAGGTTATCCGTAGCAAATTAGAAGAGGATACGTATTTTTTAAAAGTGATCAATGAGACAACTTATGATATCGATATCAATAAGATCTTAGTAGATGACACATTAAAAAATGTTTTCATCAATAATATTATTTACAATATCAAAGACAGCAGCCGGGAAGAAGAAATAAAATTGTTAAAACGATCTTTGAAAATAGGAATCTGTGCATTGAACGGGGAAAGGATTGAATTTGATGAGAATTTCTAAGGCTGTTATTCAAAATTTTGGAAAATTGAAGGATTACAGTATAACATTTTCAGAAGGTTTGAATGTTGTGTATGGGAACAATGAAGCCGGAAAAAGTACGATTGTGGCATTTATTAAAGCGATGCTTTATGGTATTAATACCCAGAAAAAAAATATCCGAGATAATGACAGAAAACGCTATATACCTTGGGATAGAGATGTGGCTTCCGGAGAACTTCAGTTCATATCCGGGCATTTGATTTATCAAATTAGAAGAAGTTTTGGTGAAAGAAAAAGTAAGGATAAAGTAGAAGTTTTAAATGGAGTTTCAGGCGAAGAGATTATATTTGAAAACATGGATAAGCCGGGCAAATATCTTTTTGATATAGAAGATAGTACATTTGAAAAGACTACATTGATTCGACAACTGTCAAATGAGGTTACAAAAGAGAGCAGCGATGAAATACAAAAATATCTAACCAATCTTCAAGGAAGCGGAGATGCGTCGGTATCATATAATCAAGCAAGGAAAAAATTAGAGGATTATAGGAAAGAAATCACTAATACTGCGAGAAAGCCGGGGATTTTAGACAGGTTGAAGGATGAATATCATAAGAATCTTGAAAAAACGAATGTATTGATTAATGCTAAACAGGAGCTGGAAAGAAAAATAAGTAGTGATGATGTTTCTTTAAATGAAGAAATAGGAAAAGTCTTAAGCATTAAGAATATTAGTGAGGAAGATGCTGAATCAATAAAATCAAAAAGAATTATGCAGAAAAATATTCAGGATATGCTTTTAAAGAAGACAGCAGAAAGAGAATCAGCAGAAAAAGAACTCGAGACTATTTCTAAAATGTCCGATCTTTTATCCATGAATAATGCAGATGCTAATGATGATCTTCGTAAAATTATTGAAGAAAATATACGAATAGAAGGATATTCTGAAAAAATTAAAAAAGCGGAAGCGATTCGTCAAGAGATTGAAGAATTAGAAAGAGAAAAGGAACGAGTAGAGAATGTTGATTTAAAAAAATTAGAATATACAATTGAAGAAGCAGAAGGTATTCTTGAAAAAATGGATGATTTGAATAAAAAGCATCAACACAGAAGTGCAGACCGGGAGTATGCCCTTCGGAGAAATACCAGCCGTATGGTCGTGGCTATTTTTTCTTTCTTATTTTTTTTAGTTTTGGTATGGGCACTTATGACAGAGATTATACCGGTATTTATTGCATTCATCTTTCTATTGCCTGCTTACTATTTTTATAGTAGGAGCAGAAGATTCTCCGATCAATTAAATTATTCTGCTTCAGAAAAGCAGAAATCATTTGTAGAAATACAACATATGGAAAAAAGGTTAAATGAAATTTACAGAACCCATCACGTTAAAAATATAAGAGAAATTAGAGAAAAATGCCAGCAACTTAAAAAAGAATATGATAAAATTGATACGATACTTTTTGAAAAAGAAAGATTGTTTCAAGAATATGATAGAGAAAATATTATGGATCGGCTGAATAGAAGCAATGCTTACATATCCTTGATTCTTGAAAAGTATCATTGTGAGAATAAGATGCAACTTCAGGAAAAAATAAAAAAAAGTGAAGAGGCAAAGCTTAAGTGCAGTCAATATTCAGATAAAATTCAGAGTACAAATAAGGAAGAAGTAGATTTATTTAAAGAAATTAGTGTGTTGGATACTAATGTTACGGAAGAGATATTGATGGCTTATGAGAAGGCAATTCAATCTCTCAGAAGTAAAACCCATGTAATGAAAAAAAGAATAGAGCTATATGAAAATGAGTTAAAGGCAGCTAACGAAGCCCTAAATGCCTTGAATCAGGCTTTTCAGAAATTCCACATGGAATTTGGATCAAAACTAAATACTTCTGCTTCGAAAATTCTCAAAAGAATTACGCTGGATGAATACGAGAATATGATGATTTCGAAGGATTTTGATGTGAGAGTTGCCGAAAAGGAAGGAAAAGAAATACATCACGTTGATTTCCTGAGTAATGGTACGTGGGATCAGATTTACTTTTCAGTACGAATGGGAATATCGCAACTTATTTTTGAAAAAATAAATAAGAATATCCCCTTTATTTTAGATGATACTTTCGTACAGTATGATCAATTAAGAATAGGTGCCGTTTTGGACTATTTGCATGAATGTTCTAAAACAAACCAAATAATTCTTTTTACTTGTCATAAAAGAGAAGTGGAATATTTAAATAAATTTGAAGATGTGAATGTGATAACACTTTAGAATTACCTTTTACACTTACATTTATGCTTATACTTATATTTACCCAATAGTATTGAGAGGAGAATGGATATGGAATATTTTGAATTGATTCAGAAAAGATACAGTGTTAGGAGATTTAAAGAACAAGATGTACCAACAGAGGATTTGAAGAAAATGATTGAGACGGCTGGAAACGCGCCTTCAGGAAAGAATTCTCAAAATTGGCACTTTGTTGCCATAAAGAATAAAAATATTATTTCAAAAATGGCCGAAGCTGTAGAAAAAAATATATCAGATATTTCATCTAATCTGCCGGAAGAAAAAGCAGAAAAATTCAGTAAGTTTTCAAGGTTCGCAACTTTTTTCATTAAGGCACCTGTGGTGATTGCAGTTTATGCAGGGGAATATATGCCGGAGGGATATCAGGAGCTTAAGCAGGTTAATGCAAAAGAAGAAAAACTTGAAAGACTTATCAAAGCAAATCCTGGAATTCAAAGTATTGGAGCTGCAATTGAAAATCTTCTTCTAGCCGCTTTTGATATGGGGTATGGCGGATGTTGGATGACCAGCCCTAATCATTCGGGATTAGAAATAGAAGAGGCTGTTGGATTCAGAAAAGAGGGATACATGTTAGTGGCTTTAGTACCTGTTGGAGTTCCGGAAGGGGACAGAAAAAGCCCTCCCAAAAAAGATATAGAAGAAATCATGACGGTAATAGAATAATTGTATTTCATGATTATTAATATGTCTGTACTCAGACGTAGGTGGTGATGTATTGGCTTTATATGCAATAGGAGATTTGCATCTGTCTTTTGCTCAAGAGAAACCAATGGATATTTTCGGAGAGTTATGGAAAAATCACGGTGAAAGAGTAAAGCAATTTTGGTTAAGTAATGTAAATAATCAGGACACGGTGCTTGTTCCGGGTGATATTTCTTGGGCATTAAGATTAGGAGATGCACGTCAGGATTTAGAATGGCTGAATGCATTACCCGGCCGAAAAATAATGGTAAAGGGAAATCACGATTATTGGTGGCAGTCAATTAGTAAATTAAATCAAGCATTTCCAGATATGGTGTTTTTACAAAACAGTTACGTGAAATATGAGGATTATGCCATATGCGGTACAAGAGGTTGGCTTTGCCCCAACAGTGCTAATTTTACGGAGCATGATTATAAAATATATAGAAGAGAGGTTTTAAGATTAAGAAACTCTCTTGAGCAAGCCGCTAATGATAAATGGGAAAAAATAATAGTTATGATGCACTTTCCTCCCACTAATGAAAAGCATGAAACATCTGAGTTTACTAAATTGGCGGAGGCTTATCAGGTGGAAAAAGTGATTTATGCACATTTGCATGGTGAAAACTATTATTGTGCCGGATTCCAAGGTGTCAGAAATGAAGTGGAATATTATCTTGTTTCATGTGATTATCTTCAGTGTAAACCTCTAATAATCTTGTAATGGTGGTGTTAATCTTGAATAGAAAGGTTCATGAAACGACTTTTGATAGGTTTTTTGCAAACAGAGAAGCTTTGATTTATTTATTTAAGAAAGGAGATATAAATAAAAAAGAATTTATAGAAGAGCAATATGCTTTTATCATAAGACTTAACTTAAAACCCTTTATCCGTAGAATTGATTCTTTCGAAAAAGGAATTTATAACTATCAGTATTATAATATTATGGCGAAATACAGTAACATGAAATCTAAAGAAAATAGAATTATAGAAAAACATCCTGAAGTAGCAGAAGAGTATCGGCAAAAAAGTATTTACTATTATAAAAAGAAAGATGAGAATACATTAAAATTATTGAGATATTTAGATTATCAAAATGTAGATGCCTACTATATCAAAGTAAAATCTAACTTTTTAAAAGACCGCCTATTTGAGATTGTTCTTAAGGATTATGATAATACAATATTACATTCAATTAATCCCGGAGTACTTAAAGAACTAAAAAGAGAAAATGTATTTATTGAAGGACCTCAAAAATCGATAATTGAGAGGTATGTCAATGAAAGGTATTGAGTATATATATAAGTGGGAGTGTAAGTAAAAGTGTTCATTCTTATGTCATCGCGAGGAGTGATATCGACGTGGCGATCTTTTCAATTAAGGTAGAAATTATGCCCATGGGCTTTGCTGTGAATTATCAATTGTAATTTTTCAATTGATTTCAGTGATAAATAGCTTGACATGAAAATGGATTTGGGTTAAAATTCATATAATTAAATATTTGAGAAAAATTTTCTTATCCAGAGAGGTGGAGGGACTGGCCCAATGAAACCCGGCAACAGCGATTAAGCAATGTGCCAATTCCAGCAGGTACCATCCTGAAAGATAAGAGCAGCCCTTTTAAGAGTATAGCCGCTTCTTATCGAAGCGGTTTTTTATTGAAGAAGGATATTTATTATCTGTAAAATTTTATTGTATTTGAGGAGGCTATTATGCAAAAGAAAAAATATCAGATTGAAACACAATGTGTTCAGGGGAGCTATGAACCTAAATCGGGAGAGCCTAGAGTCTTTCCAATCGTTCAAAGCACCACCTTTAAGTATGAAGATTCAGATATGGTTGCAGGGCTGTTTGACTTAACAGCTGAGGGGCATTTTTATACTCGATTAGGAAATCCAACATTAGATGAATTGGAAAAAAAGATGGCAATGTTGGAGGGTGGGGTGGGTGCTTTGTCCACGTCTTCAGGGCAATCAGCTTCTCTGTTGGCAGTACTTAATATATGCAATGCCGGCGATCACATTATTTCTTCTTCGGCTATTTACGGCGGCACATTTAACTTGTTTAAGGTGTCTTTGAGGAAGCTTGGAATTGATGTAACATTTGTGAAGCAGGAAGATAATCTTGAAGACATATTGAATGCCGCAAAGCCCAATACCAAGGCTGTCTTTGGTGAAACAATCGGCAACCCCGGATTAAGCATTCTGGATTTTGAAAAATTTGCAAAGGCAGCAGAGAAATTGAATGTGCCTTTTATTGTGGATAATACTTTAGCGACACCATACCTTTGCAAGCCATTTGAACATGGTGCCAATATTATTATCCATTCTACAACCAAATATACGGATGGGCATGCGACGAGTGTAGGCGGGATTATTATAGATGGGGGTAATTTTAATTGGGATAACGGTAAATTTCCGGAGTTTGTAGAACCGGACGAAAGTTATCATGGTCTCAGATATGTTGAAAGTTTTAGGGATAGTGCCTATATTGTGAAAGCAAGGGCACAGTTGTTAAGAGACCTTGGTACGGTTATGAGTCCCTTCAATGCCTTTCTATTCAACCTTGGTTTGGAAACATTGCACTTAAGAATGGAAAGGCATAGTGAAAATGCCCTCATGTTGGCAGAGTTCCTACAGAATCATGAAAGTGTAAATTGGGTCCGTTATCCAATGCTTCGAAATTCTAAGGAATATAAAAAGGCACAAAAATATCTGCCAAAAGGTGCAAGCGGGATTCTGACTTTTGGGATAAAAGGAGGCTTGGAGGCAGGGAAAAAATTAGCCGAACATTTAAAGTTGACATCACTGGTTGTCCATCTTGGAGATGCAAGAACTTCTGTTTTACATCCGGCCAGTACGACTCATAGGCAACTTTCTGAAGCTGAGCAGACTGCATCCGGAGTTGCACCTGATTTGGTCAGGGTTTCGGTTGGAATTGAAAATATTCAGGACATTATTGAAGATTTCGATCAGGCACTTAAGGCAGTAGCAAAAACCATTTAAGATTTATGATTTAAGATTTATAATTTTGCTGGAGGCAAGAGGCTACAGTTGTAGATAACACAAATCCATGCTGAAGATAGATATTCTGACTTATATAAATCGTTACCTATAACCTCTTAATAATATTTAAAAACAAGGAAGTGAGATTTATGCCGATAATCGTACCTGAAAGCTTACCTGCTTACGGTGTCCTAACAAAAGAAAATGTGTTTGTTATGAATGACCTTAGGGCAATTCATCAGGATATCCGTCCGCTGCACATTGCTATTGTTAACTTAATGCCTGCAAAAGTAATCACTGAAACACAACTTGTCAGGATGCTGGCAAATACGCCGCTGCAAGTTGAGATGCAACTACTTCATATGGATACCCATGACGCGAAAAACACCAGGCAGGATCACTTGAACAGTTTTTATAAAACTTATGATGAAATAAAAACACAAAAATTCGATGGCATGATTATAACAGGAGCACCGGTAGAAACCCTGCCTTTTGAGAAAGTGGATTATTGGGAAGAGTTGTCTGAGCTTATGTCTTATTCTAAGGAAAATGTTTTCAGTACACTTCATATTTGCTGGGGTGCACAGGCAGGATTATACCACCATTATGGTATAAATAAATATCCTTTGGATGAAAAGCTTTTTGGTGTATTTCCGCATAAAGTCAACAACCCAAAATCTGAATTGCTTAGAGGTTTTGATGAAGAATTTTTTGTTCCGCATTCAAGGCACACTCAAATCAAGAAGGAGGATATCGTTAAAGTTCCAACTCTGGAGATTCTTGCGGAATCAGAAGAAGCGGGACCGCATATTATTGCAACACCCAATAAAAGGCAAGTTTTTGTTCAAGGACATTCTGAGTATGATAGAGAATCTTTGCTTCTGGAATATGAGAGAGATATCAATAAAGGGATGAATATTAATGTGCCCGTTAATTATTTTAGAGATGATGACCCAGAAAGAGAAATTGTTATAAGATGGCGTAGTCATGCAAGCCTATTTTTTTCTAATTGGCTGAATTTTGTTTATCAGGGAACGCCTTTTGATATTAACGCTATTCAGGGGCATTCTGCTAATGCTTAGTAATATTTTTTTTCAACTCCATTCGAAAACTGGACTATAATTTCTATATTTTTGTTTACAATCGTCACGAAATATAGGAAAATAAATATGTCTTTCTTTAAGAATAAAGGTGCAGATAAGGAGGAGGAATGGATAAACTTACAAGTATACAAAAAATTATAAGACTCCTGGATATTCTCAGCAAGGAGCCATATGAATATAAAATTGGAGAGCTCAGCAATATATCCGAAATCAATAGAACAACCGTTCATAGGATATTGGCAGAGTTATTGGAAAATGGTTATGTTATACGGGACGAGATGACTAAAAAGTATAAAATTGGTCCAACACTTTATCATATTGGAAATGTTTATTTAAATAATTACAACTCTGAAAGTAAAATATTAGAGATTTTGAACAATATTTCGAAAATAACCCATGAATCCGTTGGATATGCTGTAAGAGATGGGGAAAGAGTGATATCTCTTTATGAAATAGAAGTGCATCAGTTTTTAAAGATGAATTATCATCCCGGTATATTTTATCCAATGAACAGAGGGTGCTATGGAAAATGCCTTATGGCCTATTATGATCAGGATAGAGTTCGTGAGTTATTGTACTCTCAAAAATTTGAAAAACTATACCCTAATACACTGACGGATCCTGAAGAAATCATAGAAGAGTATCGAAGAATAAGAGAACAGGGTTTTGTCATCAGTGATGAAGAGACTATGAACGATTTGGTTGTGGGTGTAGGCGTTCCGATTTTCAATTCTGCGGGAAAGGTAAAAGCATGCATTGCAACAGCATTTGTCAAAGGCGCTAATTACAAAGAAAAAATAGAAGAACATAAAAAGGTGCTTTTCGAGAATGCAAAAGAAATGACAAAGTATCTGACGTGATATATTTATCAAGAATTTTTCAAATATCATAAATAGCCCAATGGGGCTATTTTTTTTGTCTTTTTAAAATTTTCAGAAAAATACGAATAAATACTTGATGGTAAGATACTATTATGATACAATATGTTCATTGAATGCACTTAATGTTCGCTGAAAGAACATTACATTTTACAAACCATAAAGGGAGGATTTGTCATGGAAACAAATATGAGTCATATAGCGGAGCAAATCAAGCAAGAAGTATCTTTAGACTCTATTATTGGGATTATAAGTGATTTGGTAGCAATACCGAGTTATCCGGGAGTCGAAAAACAGGAAACAGGTGTTGCGAAATACATAAATGAGTTCTTCAAAAAAGAAGGTATAGACAGTGAGATCATCCCGGTAGTGGATGGCAGAAGTAACATTGTTGCAAGGTTGAAAGGAACAGGAGGCGGGAAAACGCTTATGTTAACAGGACATCTTGATACTGTGCCTCCTTATGATATGCCCGGGGATCCTTTGAAAGTTGAACGTAAAGAAAAGACATTAATTGGTCGGGGTGTTGTAGATATGAAAGGGGCTTTGGCTTGTATGATGGCTGCCATGGCGGCTATTAAAAGATGTGGGATTAAACTAAAAGGAGATATAGTATTTGCGGGTGTAATTGATGAAGAAAACAAAAGCGAAGGCACTCGTGCTTTAATCAAACAGAAAACTACTGCTGATGCTGCAATTGTCGGAGAACCGTCTCAATTGGATATTTGTATCGGGCACCGTGGTCTCGAATGGTTTGAATTCTATTTTAAAGGTAAAACCGTTCATGGAGGAAAACAAAAAGAAGGTATCAATGCCATAACTAAAGCCATGAAATTTATACAAAAGGTTGAAGAAGAGCTGATTGATAAAATTGAGTTAAATAAACATCCTGTTATCGGATCTTCATCATTAAATTATGGATTTATTAAGGGAGGTACTCAACCGAGTACGGTTGCGGGTGATTGCATACTTCAGATTGACAGGCGTTGGGTTCCCGGTGAGAACTATTCGGATATTATTAAAGAATTTAGAAATATTATCGACGAGTTAAAGAGGAAAGACCCTGAATTTGAAGCGCAATTAAGTGTTATGGAAGTAAGTGAAATGGAAAAAGGATACATACATGAAGCTATGGAGATAGATCCGAATCATCCAATTGTTGAAATTGTATCCGAGGCATCGCATAAAGTTAGAAGTATGAAACCTGAAAAAGTATCTTTTACGGCATGGAGTGACGGTGGATTGCTTTGCAATTATGCAAAGATTCCAACGATTATTTATGGTCCTGGGGATTTAGAAAGCGCACATTCCGCATCGGAATGCCTGGAGATATCACATATTATACCTGCCACACTGGTTTATGCATTGTCATCGATTGAGTTTTGTGGACAGGATTGAAATAAAAAATAAAGGAGGTGAAATAGGGTTTTTAAGGTAATTTAATATATTACGTAAACAGGAGGTAAAAAATGAGTAGTTCTGAGTCTGAAATCAAAGTTAAAAAGAAAATGAAGGTTCCTCATGTCTATATCATTTTACTCACAGTTGTAGTTATTTGTGCAATTTTAACTTATTTTGTTCCGGCAGGAGAGTATACAAGAATAGAAGGACCCGGAGGAAGAATGGTGGTTGATCCAACAAGTTATCATGGAATCGATCAGACGCCGTTAGGAGTATTTGACATATTAAAATCCATTCCAAAGGGTATGGCGGAAGTTGCTTCGATTATCTTTTTTATTTTCATTGTCGGAGGTTCATTTGCAGTGGTTCAGGGAACCGGAGCCATTGAAGCTGGAATCGGAGAGCTTACAAAAAAAATGGCCGGTCGTGAACGAATCGTGATACCGGTTATTATGCTTGCGTTTTCAATGGGCGGTGCCGTATTCGGAATGGCTGAAGAAACATTACCTTTTATACCGATTATGGTTACTCTTGCTATTGCTTTGGGATTTGATTCGTTAACAGGGGCCGGTATTGTTCTAATAGGTGCAGGTACAGGATTTGCTGCTGCTTTTATGAACCCGTTCACTGTTGGAGTCGCCCAAGGAATTGCTGAATTGCCGTTATTCTCGGGAATGCAGTATCGAATTGTTTGTTATATATTAATGTTGGTTTTATCAGTAGGTTTTATATATTGGTATGCCGGTCGTGTAAAAAAAGATCCTGCTAAAAGTCTTATGTATGAAAGAGATAAAAAAAGAGAAGATGTATTGGATCTGAGTGTTTTACGCGAATTCACTGCATCACACAAAGCGGTTCTTTTAGTAGTGGCAGCTACAATTGCATTATTAGTGTTTGGCGTTATCAAGTATGGCTGGTATATACAGGAAATATCTGCATTATTCTTAGGAATGGCAATAGTTGTTGGTGTAGTAGGAAAATTAGGATTTAATGGATTTGCAGAAAAACTGGTAGAAGGAATGTCGGCTCTTGCCGGTGGTGCTTTAGTAGTAGGTTTTGCAAGAGCAATTCTAGTTGTTCTTAATGATGGAAATATTATGGACACCATACTGTTTTCCATTGCATCGGCGGTATCCACATTACCTTCTATAATGGCCGCTTTCGGGATGTATGTTTTCCAATGCCTATTGAACTTTATCGTTCCATCTGGTAGCGGACAGGCAGCGGTATCTATGCCAATTATGGCTCCTCTGGCTGATTTGGTAGGAGTAACAAGACAAACTGCTGTTTTAGCATATCAATTTGGAGATGGTATATCAAATATATTTACGCCCACATCAGGATACTTTATGGCTGGTTTGGCATTGGCAAAAATACCGTGGGATAAATGGGCTAAATGGATGCTGCCCCTTGTATTATTCCAGTACTTATTAGGTGCGATTCTTGTTACAATAGCACATATGATTAATTTTGGACCGTTTTAAACAGTATAGAATTTCAGAAAACCTTAGGGGATAGTTTTGACCTGAACAGATAATGTATTTCTTTTATTGATATAAGAAGCTACAGCATCTGTTCAGGTTTTATTTTGGTTGCAAAAGGGTCGTAAAACAACACTTTTTTGTATTTGTTTGGTTTGAATTAAAATAAAATATATAGATTTGGTTTAGATGTATATACTAAGGATATCCTGTAAAAAAAGTATAAAGGTTTACAATTACATGAAAATATAGGAAAATAGTATTAGGTAAATTCATTAGATAAATAACTTAACTCTTAATTAATAGTTTTTTGAAACGGAGTTGGGCATATGGAGTTAACGGTTTTAGGTGGTTGGGGAGCTTTTCCTGAAGCTAATGATGCATGTTCAGGATATCTTTTGAAATCAAAAGGAAGAAATATACTGCTGGATTGTGGACCTGGGGTTCTTTCCAGTTTGGCAAATCATATAAAATTTGAAGAATTGGATGCTGTAGTGTTGTCTCATTATCATGCCGACCATATGAGCGATATTTATTCTTTACAATATGCGTTGGATATTATGATAAAAATCGGAAAGAGAAAAACCCCATTATATATTTATGCTAATAATATTGAAGATAAATTTCATAAACTTGATTATAGGGAAGCTTGTAGAGCAATACCTGTTCGTGATGGAGATGTTGTGGATATATTCGGTATTTCATTTCATTTTTTCAAAACGAAACATCAGAAAACTTGCTATGCTATGAGAATAGAAGCAGAGGGTAAGGTAATTGTATATACGGCGGATACGGGATGGATCGAAGGATTGATTGATTTTTCAGTTCGTGCTGACTTGCTGATTTGTGAAAGCAGTTTGTTCAATCAACAAAAGGGGTTGAATGAAGGGCATTTAACTGCAGGAGAAGCAGGAAAAATAGCACTTCAATCAGAAGCTAACCTGCTTTTGATGACGCACTTTCCTCATGAAGGAGATTTGAATAAGCTTCGGGAAGAGGCAGAAAATGAGTTTGATAAAGACAAAATATTAATTGCTCGAAAAGGCATGTGTATTTGTATATGACAGCATGAATTTCTTGGAAGGAGCACCTATGAATAGTCTTTTTGTTATAGCAATCGCGCCTGGGATAGCATTTGCACTGGTTTTATATCTTACAGACAGATATGATAGAGAACCTTTGGGATTATTGATAAAAATTTTTCTTCTGGGTGCATTAAGTGTTATACCTACAGCTTTGGTAGAGAACCTTTTTTCTATGTTTAATTTTTTTTCAGGATTGACTGCAATAATCTATACATCTTTTGTTGTGGCTGGCTTAACTGAAGAATTCTTTAAAAGATATGTCGTGATAAAATTTGCTTTATTCAATAAAGCTTTTAATGAAAAATTAGATGGAATTGTTTACTGTGCTTTTTCAGCTTTAGGTTTTGCAACTGTTGAAAATATTATGTATGTAGTTATCAGGTACAGTGCAAATCCTTACGTTGGTATACTTAGAGGGTTTTTGTCGGTGCCTGCACATATGCTTTTTGGTATCACTATGGGGTATTACCTTTCTTTGGCAAAGTTTGCAGAGACTGAAGCACAAAGCCGAAAATATTATAAGCTTTCTTTATATATTCCGGTAATTTTCCATGGATTATTTGATTTCATTCTGATGTCGGGCGTTCATTGGCTGATGATAGTATTTATTCCTTTTGTTATTATGTTGTGGGTTTACAATTTAAAAAAACTGGGAGAATACAGAACCATTTCTAAAAATAATTTTTATAATTTCAAGCATAAAAAATAGGGGAGAATAATAATGATTGCGGAAGTAGAAGTTGTTATAAGGCTTTTTATTGCAGCTCTTATTGGTGGACTAATAGGTGTTGAAAGAGAGTTAAACAATCGTCCTGCGGGACTCAGAACTCATATAATCGTGACGGTAGGTGCGGCATTAGTGATGTTGATTTCAAAGTATGGGTTCTTGGATTTAGGTATTATTAATAATGATCCTGCAAGATTAGCAGCTCAGGTGGTAAGCGGAATAGGTTTTTTAGGTGCGGGAACCATTATCATGCAGGGAAATATTGTTCATGGTCTCACCACTGCTGCAAGTTTATGGACGAGTGCCGCTATCGGCTTGGCAATTGGAGCAGGATATTATATAGGCGGTATTGCTTGTACGGTCATTATTTTATTTACATTAATTATATTAAGGTTTGTAGAAAATTTAATATTTGTAAGACGTTATAGGGTACTTCATGTTATGGCATCGGAGAGACCGGGACTTATAGGCGAGATGGGAAGCGCTTTTTCAAGGCACAGCATCATAATTAAACACATTGCCATTAAGCAGAAAAAGAGTTCTGATGATGTTTATTTAAACATTGAATTCGTTTTGAAAGTAGTAAAGAGAACAGATACAAATGCGGTAATAGAAGAGATCAATGAAATAAGAGATGTTCAGAGCAGCTATTGGGAAGATTAAAGTGATAATTTAATGAATCAATAAGATTTAGTAATGTATCAATAGACATTTAGAGGTGCATATGCCTATAAGCCTTAAAAGTGAAAGAAAAATTAAGCAAATAAAGAATAACTGATTCGTTTTTAAATCAAGTCTATTTTGCATTTTTGTGATTATTCTCATGAATACTAACATGTACGGATTGGCATATTTTTTGCTTTTTAATTATTATTGTGTTTCGTGCATTTCTTATTAACACCTTTAATTTCGTTTTATTCTAAAATCATATCATATACATATAATAAGAAGTGTCGGTATTTAAATCAAAGCAAAGGAGGTTCTATTGAATAGATATAAATGATAGAGGAATTAAAACCTTAGTTGGTTGATTACTAAAACGGCTTGATTGATTTGTCCGTAAGTAAATCATTAGAATTGCATATATTCTGACTTATTGTGTCAGAATAATATAAATAATATTTCAAGGAGTGGAAATGATGAAAAATCAGGAAATATTTGAAAAAGTAGTTGAGTTAGCTGCAAAGTATAAGGAAGATGCAGTAAAGTTTACTCAAAAATTAGTACAGACTCCTTCCATCAGCGGGGAAGAAGGTGATTTAACCGAATTACTTCTGGCAGAAATGAAGAAGGTTGGTTATGATGAGTGTTTCAGAGATGATCAGGGAAACATAATCGGACTTGTAAAAGGTGACGAAGAAGGACCTACAATTATGTACAACTCCCACATGGACCAGGTTGCTCCTGGAGATCCCAATAACTGGGAAGGATATGAACCATATGGCGGACAGATTGATGTTTGTGAAATCGATAATCAAGATAAAACGGGTAAGGATAAGACAGAATGTATTCATGGCAGGGGAGCATCCGACGTAAAAGCAGGACATGCGTTTCAGATTTATGGAGGTGCAGTAATTTCCGAATTAAAGAAGATGGGCTATAAATTTAAAGGGAATTACATGTATACAGGAGTCGTTCAGGAAGAGCCTGCTGAAATGGTTGGAATGTCATATATGATTGATAACACTTTTAAAGAACGAGGCTTGACCTATGACGCAATGGTTTCTTCTGAAGCTACCAGTCTAAAACTTTATTTGGGGCACAGAGGTCGTGTCGAATTCTATGCTACTGTATATGGAAGAACCAGTCACGGCAGTGCGCCTTGGCTTGGAATCAATTCTATCTATAAAGCTATTCCGGTGATTACAAAATTAAAGGATGAGCTTTATCCCTCTCTTCCGACAGATAAAGATTTAGGTCAGGCATCCTTATCTTTGAATATCATAGAGTGCTCACCGGGAGCTTTATCCATTGTTCCGGACCAGTGCATGCTTTCAATTGACAGAAGAACGATACCGGGAGAAACAGCAGAAAGCGCAAGACAGCAAATTCAAGATATAATTGATGAGGTTGCAAAGAATGATCCGGAATTTAAAGCAGATGTTATTGTGAAATCAGTAATTGAAAAATCATATACCGGTATGGAGATTGAAGGAACAAAGGACATGGATCCATGGAAGACGCCCAAAGATCATCCATTTGTAAAAGCATGTGCTGAGGCACTGGAAGCAGTTGGACAGGAGGTCAAATATGGTTATTGGGATTTTGGAACCGATGGAAGTAAGACTGCAGGAATTGATAGGAAACCTACTATTGGTTATTCCGCTATGCAGGAACAATACGCTCACACTCCTTATGACAAAGTAAGAACCGATTTTATTGAAAAAGCAATAGCAGGAAGTGCTGCAATTTACATTAAATCAAGCGAAGCAAACCTTGACACATTCAAAGCTTTAGAATGGTAGTACGGCTATAAATTGAGTTTATGATGTTTGACTTGCAGGAAATAGAGAATAGTGCTCTTTGTTCCTGCAAGCTGCATAACCGTTATTTTTATATTATATTAAAAGGAGGAATGGCTTTTGAGCAAAGTAGTAAAAAAAGATTACTTGGATGAAGCGGTTCAAGGCTTTAATATCCGAACAGCAATTGAAGAAGCTAGCAGATGTACACTTTGCCATGATGCACCTTGTAGTAAAGGTTGTCCAGCAGGAACAGAACCGGACAAATTTATTCGTTCTATCAGATTTAGAAATTTTAAGGGTGCGGCAGAAACAATAAGAGAAAACAATATATTAGGTGGCGTTTGCGCAAGAGTATGTCCTTATGACAGGCTTTGTGAAGAGGCATGCAGCAGAACCGGCATTGACAGACCCATTCAAATTGGATTACTTCAGAGATTTGCAGTGGATCAAGAAAAACTTTTCGGTATGAATATTTTAACTGCACCTGAAGCGACTAAAGAAAAGGTTGCATGTATTGGTTCGGGACCTGCATCTTTAGCATGTGCGGCTAAACTTGCTTTACAAGGATATAAAGTCACTATTTTTGAAGAAAAAGATAAAGCAGGAGGCGTTCTGAGTTACGGTATTACACCGGCAAGACTGCCGCAACAAACAGTGGATTTTGATATTCAGAAAGTTAAAGATTTGGGTGTTGAATTTGTATTCAACACAAAAGTTGGCAAAGATGTTTCCATAGAAGAGCTTAAGAATCAGGGGTTCAAAGCATTTTTCTTAGGCTTAGGTTTATGGAAACCCAAGATGGTAGATGTGCCTGGTATTAATTTTGATGGCGTTACAAATGCTGTAGAATTTTTGAAGAATGCAAGATCTAATGAAGGTAAAATTGATATAGGAGAAAATGTATTAGTCATAGGTGGCGGAGATGTTGCCATGGATTGTGCGGCAACTGCTAAGCTTGTTGGGGCAAACAGGGTAACAATCGTTTATAGAAGAACAGTTGAAGAAGCACCGGCAGATATTGATGAAATAAAATATGTTCAATCCTTAGGAATAAATATATTCAGTAAATTCCGACCTAAAGAAGTTGTAGGGGAAAACGGCAAAGTGGTTGGTCTTATTGCAGAAGGCACAGATGATTATTCAGAATTAAAATTAAAAGCAGATACAATTGTCTTTGCAATTGGTCAAGCTCCTGAGGATGCAAAGGCAATTGCAGGTGTTGATCTTGTTTCTACCGGATGCATCAATGCAGATCCTGAGAAAAGTGCTACAAATGTTGAAGGAATATTTGCTGCCGGAGATATTGTAAACGGTGGGAAAACTGTTGTCGAAGCGGTTGCTCAGGGAAAAGATGCTGCCGACAGTATCATGGAATATCTTATGAAGAAAGAAGGTGCAAAATAATATGCCATTGAAAAAAGATTTATCAATTGATTATTTAGGTGTAAAATGTGAAAATCCTTTCTTTCTATCTTCATCCCCTGTAGGAAGCAACTATGAAATGGTTGCAAAAGCATTTGAAAGCGGTTGGGGTGGCGTATTTTTCAAGACGATTGGTATTTTTATCGCTGATGAATGTTCCCCAAGATTTGACAACAATGTAAAGGAAGCAACCCCTTGGGTTGGATTCAAAAACATGGAGCAGATTTCTGATAAACCTTTGGAAAAAAACCTGGAAGCAATTTCAAAATTGAAGAAAGATTATCCAAATAAGGTTATGGTTGCATCAATTATGGGTAGTAGTGATGAAGAATGGAAAGAGCTTTCAAAATTAGTTACTCAGGCTGGTGCAGATTTGATTGAATGTAACTTCTCATGTCCACAAATGACTAGCCACGCTATGGGTTCTGACGTAGGACAAAACCCTGACTTGGTACGTCAATATTCTAAAGCTGTTTCAAGCGTAACACACCTTCCGGTTATAGCAAAAATGACTCCTAACATTGGGAATATGGAATTACCTGCAGTAGCGGCTATAGAAGGTGGTGCAAAAGGCATTTCGGCTATCAATACAATTAAAGCGATCACAAATATTGAATTTGATCATATGACAGCGATGCCTGTTGTAAATGGAAAATCTTCAATTTCCGGGTATTCTGGAGCAGCAGCAAGACCTATTGGGCTAAGATTTATTGCTCAGATGAAACAATATCCGGAATTAAAAGATATTCAAATGAGTGGTATAGGTGGAATTGAAACATGGAAAGACGCATTGGAATACATTCTTGTAGGAAGCAGTAATGTCCAGGTTACAACAGCAGTTATGCAATATGGTTATAGGATTGTAGAAGATATGATTAGTGGACTGTCCTATTTCATGGAAGAAAAAGGCTTTAATAAAGTAGAAGATCTTGTTGGTTTAGCACTTCCCAATATTATTCCTGCTGAAAATTTGGACAGAGATTTTAAAATCATACCTGAGATTGTTGAAGAAAAATGTATCGGATGCGGAAGATGTTATGTATCTTGTTATGATGCCGCACATCAGGCCATTGATTGGGATGAAGAAAACAGAAAGCCATCCATCAATGATAATTGTGTAGGTTGTCACCTTTGCTTGAATGTTTGTCCGGTTCATGAATGTATTATTCCGGGAGAAGTGAAATTCAAAGAGGGAAGAACACCACATGATGTATTATTAAAGACCAGATACGAATAAAATACAATACTACGATATTCAGGCGAAGATTATTCGCCTGATTTTTTTTTGTTTATGTCAATATATTTAGATAATTTATTTCACATACAATTATCATTGATTGAGAAAAAAATGTAAAAAAATAAAAATATTTAATAATTATAGTTATTAATATAAATATTCTCTAAAACACTTGAATTTTACTGAATGTTCGCCATTAACAAACATTTTCATATACAATAGAGCTTATTCAGAAATGCCTCTAAAGCGCTAACATACGTCTGATTGGCATATAAATATGGTCGTTAAATATTATAACGAATCATTGGCATGGAGAATATCATCTGTTATAATATAATTACCTTTGCGGGGATTTAGGATATCAATTTGGTGGTGTCGTTTATGAAAGGTCTGTTAAAAGTTCTATTAGTTGAAGATAGTGATTTGAGTGCAAATATTACACATAATATGCTTGAAAAATCTATACAGTATAATTATGTAGAATATAAATTTGAATTGAATCATGTACATACATTACACGAAGCTATAAAGATATTGTCGGAAAAATATTTTGATATTGTTTTACTTGATTTAAATTTGCCGGATAGCATTGGATTAGAAACGTTGGATTCAATTTGCCACCAATTTCCCGACATTCCCATTATTGTTTTATCGTCTATAGACGATTTTAAATTATCCTATGATACAATAAAGTGCGGAGCCCAAGATTATCTGGTTAAGGGTAAATATGATATGAATTCTCTTATCCGGTCGATTTATTATGCTATTGAAAGATTCAATATGTTAGCGGCTCTAAAGCAATTGGCACTATTAGATGATTTGACCGGACTTTTCAACAGGCGTGCTTTTATGAATTTGGCGGAACATCAAATAAAAGTAGCAAAACGAAAAAACATTAATATTTTTTTTGTTTTCTGTGATTTAGACAACCTTAAAATAATCAATGACAGCTATGGTCATACTGAGGGAGACTTGGTATTGAAACAGTTTGCGGATGTTTTAAAACAAAGTTTCAGGGAATCGGATATACTGTCACGATATGGAGGAGATGAATTCATTGTATTAGCCGTAGATGTAGATGAGCAAGACCAGGATTTGATCGAAAAAAGGCTTCATAATAATTTAAATGAAAGAAGCCTTGAATTAAACAAACCCTACTCCATTTCTGTAAGTTTAGGAACGGTATTGTATAAACCGGATTCCCCAAAAAGTTTATATGATATTATTGAAGAAGTTGATACATATATGTATGTAGAAAAAAAAAGAAAGCAAGATATATAAGTATATAAAGAGTTTGTAATAAATTACAAATTTTTTTTAGCAATTAAAAAATTAAAGGATTGGATATATGCACAGAGACTATATTATAAAGATGCGGAATTTGTTGGGGAAAGAATTCGAATTATTCATAAAATCATATAAATCCAAACCATTAGCAGGGTTGAGAGTCAATAGTTTAAAAATTCAGCCTGACGCATTTTTGAATATTTCTCCTTTCAAGCTGGAAAAAATCCCTTGGTGCCCAATGGGGTTTTTTTATGATGAATTAGATAAGCCTGGAAAGCATCCTTTTCATGAAGCAGGTCTTTACTATATTCAAGAACCAAGTGCCATGGCGGTAGCAGAAGCTATATCCGTGGAAAAGGAGGACAAGATACTGGATTTGTGTGCAGCACCGGGAGGAAAGTCTACTCAAATAGCTGCAAAACTTAATGGAAACGGCTTATTGGTTTCAAATGAAATCAATATTAGCAGGGCAAGGATATTAGCCAGGAATACCACACAAGATAAAAGGTGAAGGACATTTTATCGTTATTCTAAAAAAACCAATGTATGAATTAAAGACAACTAATAATAAAACTAAAATAATATCAAATAAAATACCTGATGATTATAAGCGATTTTGCTCAGAAAACTTAAATATTCAGGAAAATCATATCATAAAATATGAAGATAAGGTGTATAAAATAATAGAATCGAATTTTTACATATTAAAGGCATTAGATTTTTAAACAGGGAAAACAGGTTTGAACCGTCTCATGGATGGGCACTTTCGTTGAATAAAGAAGAAGTAAAACAATATCTGGATTTTCATAGTAATTCTGAAGAGATTGAAAAATACTTGAGAGGAGAAAGCTTCGCAATGGATGTAAAGGATGGATGGACACTGGTGACGGTTGAAGGCTATTCCTTGGGATGGGCAAAAATTACAGACGGCATCTTGAAAAATCATTACCCGAAGGGACTGAGAAAACAGTAAGGTCCTATATATAAGATTTACAGAGAACTTTTCAGGGCACAGATCATTGGATCGCGAGATCGCTTCGCTGCGCTTGTATGATAAGTTGTTATTTATGTCATTGCAAGGAGTATGTAGATATAAATACTATAATCAAAATCTATAAACGTATATACTGATTTGAAGATGAAAGATAGAATCTAAGAGTTAAGAATTTAAAGGATATTGAGTGAGGCAATATTTAAACTATAAATCTTAAATCTTGCTGGAGGTGGGATATTGAAAAAAGGTGATATTATCGAAGTAGAAATACAGGATTTTATTTATCCGAATACGGGAATCGGTTATATAGACGGTCTTAAAGTAAAGGTTGACAGGGCTTTAAAAGGACAAAAAGTTAAGGCGAAGATTGTAAAAAAGAATAAGGAACGTATTGTTGCCAAAACAGTTGAACTTATAAGAAAGGCGGATTATGAAACAGATGCCCATTGTTCTCATTTTG
This sequence comes from uncultured Eubacteriales bacterium, assembly GCA_964553505.1. Classification (GTDB taxonomy): domain Bacteria; phylum Bacillota; class Clostridia; order Peptostreptococcales; family JAAYPU01; genus JAENZQ01. The sequence goes on from CAZKKX010000005.1 coordinate 31,191, forward strand.
GAGAATGCGGCGGCTGTTTTTTCCAAACAGTTCCCTATCAACAACAAGTCATTATGAAGGGCAGGGAAGTACAAAGAATTTTAAAAGAACACGATATATGGGTGGAAGAATTTCAGGGTATTGAAGGAAGCCCTGAACATATAGGTTATAGAAATAAAATGGAGCTTACTTTCGGAGATGAGTCAAAAGGAGGAAAACCTTCTTTAGGCATGCACAAAAAAGGTAGTTTTATGAATATTATAACCACGGATCGATGCAAATTGGCACATGAAGATTTCAATGTAATTACAAAGGCAGCATTGGATTTTTTCTCAGAGCGATATCCTTTTTATAATAAGAAGACACATATAGGATTTCAGAGAAACCTCATCATTAGAAGGGGAGAAAAGACAAAAGAGTTACTGGTCAATATTGTAACCACTTCACAGATGACTTTTGATAAGGAACAACTGGTGAATGTATTAAAAGGTTTAGAGTTAGAGGGCAATATTGTAGGAATCATCCATACCATTAATGACAGTGTCAGTGATTTTGTATATTGTGATAGGCTTGAAGTGCTATGGGGACGCGACTATTATTATGAAGAGCTTTTGGGGCTGAAATTTAAAATATCCCCGTTTTCTTTCTTTCAGACAAACCCTCTTGCGACAGAGAAGCTATATGCCAAGATATTGGAGTACATAGAAGATTTAGATAATAAAATTGTTTTTGACCTATACAGTGGTACCGGAACCATCGGTCAGATAGTTGCATTGAAAGCTGAAAAAGTCATCGGCATTGAATTGGTAGAAGAGGCAGTTGAAGTGGCTAATGAAAATGTCAAATTGAATCATCTTAATAACTGCACTTTTGTTGCAGGAGACGTTTTCGAACAGCTGGATAAGATAGAGGAAAAACCTGAAGTGATTATTCTCGATCCGCCAAGAGTAGGGGTGCTCCCAAAAGCGTTGAATAAAATTTTGGAATACAGAGTCAAACACATTATTTATGTTTCATGCAATCCCAAAACTCTGGCTGAAAATATTTCTGTCATGCAGAATGTCGGATATACAGTTAAAAAATTAAAAGTATTCGATAATTTCCCGCATACAGGGCATGTTGAGACGGTCTGTCTGATGTCTAAGAAATAAAGCTCGGAAGGTATTGAAAATACTGGGTTTAATCAAATAAAAGTAATTTTGTCCACTCAACTTATACCCTTGATATGTGTTCATGGAAACATATCGAGGGTATATTTTGGGGATAAAGGAATAGAAAGGTGAGTTGATAGAATAGATAATACTCTGTTTTTACTAAGCTCGAGGTAATAAGATAGATGTGAATTTTACGTTGCGAAACTAAAAAAGATGTTGACAATTTTGTTTCTTAATACTATTCTATATATAGAATAGGTTATGGGAGGAACAAATGATGGATGGATGGAAAACAGTGCTCAAAGCAGACCCAACGGATTGGCTTCTTGAAAAAAACTACCCTTCCGTACGCTATGCTGCATTAACATATATTTTAGAAAATCCAGTTGATAATAATGAATTACAAGCTGCCAAACAACAACTCATGGAAACAGGTATCGTGTTCAATATACTTCAAAGGCAGAGGGAAAGTGATTATATTCAAGCCTACCCCAGATATTATACTTACAAGTATAAGGGGCTTGTTTGGTCATTGATTACACTGGCAGAGTTAGGCGCTGAGGTAACGCCGCAAATTAAAGAGCAATGTGAGTACATATTAGAGAATTCCCAAGAAAGGGAAGAGGGAGGCTTTTCTCAGAATACAGCAAAAAAGGCAGGCGGTGGCAGAAAAACAGAAGTAATCCCCTGCCTGACCTGAAACATGGTGTGGAGCCTGATACACTTTGGTTATCTCGACGACCCGAGACTGCAAAAAGCTATCGACTGGATTACCAAGTTTATGCGTTTCAATGATGGTGTAGCTGATGACCCTCAAGTACCGCCATATGATCGTTGTGAAATGTGCTGGGGCGCTCACACCTGCCTTATGGGTGTAGTCAAGGCGCTCAAAGGATTAAGTGCAGTGCCGATAGAAAGACGAACGAAAGAAATAAACGACACAATTCAAAGAGCAACTGAATTTATATTGATTCACAATATTTATAAACGTAGTCATAATCTAAACCGAAAATCAAAACCTGGTTGGCTCAAATTCGGTTTTCCTTTAATGTATCAGACGGATGTGTTGGAGGTATTGGATATCCTGACTGGGATGGGTATTAAAGACAGACGTATGGATGATGCCATAAGCATAGTTTTAACAAAACAGGACGAAATGGGCAGGTGGAAAGCGGAAAATACCTATAACAGTGACCGTTTATTAGTCCCAATTGCCCAAAAAGACAAGCAGAGCAAATGGATTACCTTTAGGGCTATGAGAGTATTAAAAAGATATAATCAAATGTGAATATCAGGAGGAATGCATATTGACTCAAATTGAAATGGTTCTACTTGCTTTATTATATGAAGAAGACCGTTATGGTTATGAGATAGAGTCGGTTATTGAAGAACGCAATATGAGAAACTGGACAAAAATCGGCTTTTCATCTATCTATAATTCTTTAAAAAACCTTGAAAAAAAAGGATGGATTGGATCGAGATATGAAGAAGAATATGGCTCTCCTGCCCGCAAAGTATACTTTATTAATGATGGTTTCAGGGAAACTGTACGGGAAACAATTAAAAAAGCACTTCGCTCTCCCCAGCGTGTGTACAGCGAGTTCTCCATAGGGCTAGCTTTTTCAAATTTTCTGACTAAGGAAGAAGTATATGAAAGCCTTATTAAATATAAAGAAAGTCTTGAAAAAAGGCGTCAAGTTATTCTTCACAATTATACTGAGCAACAACTCCTAGTACAAAATACCATTCATATAAAGGCACTATTTACCCATCCTCTCAAATTGATTGAAGCTGAGTTAGAATGGATAAATGATTTGATAAATGAAATAAAGGAGGATAAAAAGGCTTATTGAAAATTTCAAACCCTTTTACGGGAAACACTGTGAAACAACAGCGGTTGGCAATCTGCTTCAGCATTGCGGATTAAAACTTTCTGAGCCAATGCTTTTTGGAATCGGAGAAGGTCTTAGTTTTATTTATTGGGATAGTAAACAAATGGGATTCCCTTTTTTGGGCGGACGTTGTAAGCAGGATGTTTTAACTGAGAACATTGCAAAAAGGCTGAATTTGAAATTGGAGGTTAAGGAAACCTCCTCAAAAGCAAAAGCATGGGAATTTGTAAGATCTAATATCGACGAAGGCATACCTGTAGGTCTAAAATTAGACATGTATTATTTGGAATATTATGAGGGTAAAATACATTTCGCAGGCCACTATGTAGCTATGCACGGATATGATGAAGAATTTGGTTACTTAGTTGATGGAAATGCTATGGTGAAATCAAGTTTAGCCAGTATTGCAGAAGCTAGAAGCTACAAAGGCCCTATGTCTTCACCAAACAGAGCCTTTACCATTACTGCTGATGACAAACTGCCTGACATGAAAAATTCCATTGCCTGTGCTATTAATCGAAATGCAGAACAATACTTGAATCCTCCTATTCAAAACATATCCTTTAAGGGAATCAGAAAAGCAGCCAAAGCCATAACAAAGTGGTTTGAAAGATCGGGAATTACACCACAACTGATTAACCAGGCAGGCCGGTTGATGGATGAAGGCGGTACGGGAGGTTCTTTGTTCAGGAATATCTATCGTGATTTTCTTAAGGAATGCGATGAAGTGTATCCTGATATGGGGATTCATGAGGCGTATTTAAAGTTTGCACAAATTGCTCCCCTGTGGAGGTATGTATCGAGATCAATTTGTAGAGCTGGAGAGGATTCAAATGAGGGACTGCTTAAAGAAGCTTCACATATATTATTAGAGATTGCTTCTTTGGAAGAAGAAGCAATGAAGTTGCTGTTTGAAAACACTTCTGTTTTTCATGATAAAATATAGAGAGTGGATATGTTCCCTCATACCTTGGTTTCTAACAAATCAACCAAAAGCCGATTGTTTTGTTCTCACATACGTCGAGTGCAGAAATCGCTATCTGACACCAATTTCATCAATTCAAGCCAAGTTGAGGTAATAATCCTGTTGCAAAGAAAACGATATTGAAACAGGAACATACGTTTGGTATAATTATACTGCATAGAATTTACTATATTTAAAGACAGGCTGGTTCGGGCTAATGTTACTGAATTCAAAAAAGCAGATTCAGTTGTCCAAAATTATCGACCAACTGAACTGAAGGATGTGATATTATTATGGCTAAAGAGAAAATTTCTGAAGAGAAATCCATACGATCTTCCGCTGCTGAATACCTGACATTCGTTGCTGCGACTGGTGATGACCCACAAAGTATTGAAATGCGTTACGAAAATGAGAACATCTGGCTTACGCAGAAGATGCTAGCTATGCTTTATGATGTAGATGTAAGAACTATAAATGAACATATTCAAAAAATATATGAAGATCATGAATTGGAACCTAAAGCAACTATCCGGGATTTCCGGATAGTTCAAACTGAAGGCTTGCGCCAGGTCAATCGTAAAATTAAGCACTACAATCTGCAAATGATTATAGCCGTCGGATTTAAAGTTAATTCTGAACGGGCGGTACAGTTTCGAAAATGGGTCAACATGATAGCAAAGGATTATACCATTCAAGGCTGGGTAATAGACAAAGAGCGTTTGATAAATGGCGGAAGTATTCTCACTGAAGAATACTTCGAACACTTGCTTGAAGAAATCAGAGAAATTCGTCTCAGCGAGCGGAAGTTTTATCAGAAGATAACAGATATTTATGCCACAGCATTAGACTATGACGGTGATTCCAAGACCACAAAAGATTTTTTTGCCACGGTGCAAAATAAGCTACATTGGGCAATCCATGGACATACGGCGGCGGAAGTAATTGTAGACCGGGCAAATGCCGAAAAAGAGAGAATGGGGCTCACATCTTGGAAAAATGCACCGAACGGCAAAATAATAAAATCAGATGTGTCGATTGCCAAAAACTATTTGTCCAGAGAAGAATTGCAGAATTTGGAGCTTATCGTAACAGCATATCTTGATTCGGCAGAGTTGATGGCCAGACGGCATATCCCAATGACAATGCAGGATTGGGCAAAACGTTTAGATACCTTTCTGCAGTTTACTCAATATGAGATATTAAACAATGCAGGAAAGGTGACCGCAGAAGTTGCTAGATCCTTTGCGGAGAGTGAGTTTGAAAAATATCGTATTATACAGGACAGGCTATTTAGATCTGACTTTGATAAATTAATTGAAGGAATTAAGAACAAGGAATAATTCTAAAGGCGTCGAATTCGACGCCTTTAGAATTACATCTATAATGTAACATACCCTTCCACCAAGGGGATACCAGAGGGGTGCGACATCTTTTTTACCCACTCAAGGCACCGGAGATGACAGGAATTAAACCCCATGTATCGACTTGTTCCCCCGAACGGAT
>CAZKKX010000006.1:0-36511 GCA_964553505.1 uncultured Eubacteriales bacterium
TTTTCCTGTAAAAAAAGCTTCGAATTGATCTGCATCTAATGTTTCAACTTCTAATAGTTTGTTTGCTATCTGATGAAGTTTATCAATATTTTCAGTTAATATTGTTTCAGCCCTTTTATAAGCTTTTTCTATTAAATCTCTTATTTCTTTATCTATTTCAAAAGCTAAATCTTCCGAATAATTCCTTCTTGTTGAAAAATCTTTTCCTAAAAATATCTCATCGGATGAACTGTAATTGACCGGACCTAATCGATCACTCATACCATATTTTGTTATCATCGAACGGGCAATGGCCGTTGCTCTTTCCAGATCGTTACTTGCTCCGGTGCTTATTTCATCTAAAACAAGATGCTCTGCAACTCTCCCTCCCAAAAGATGTACGATGCGTTCTTCCATATCTGTCTTTGTGGCATAATACTTTTCTTCTTTCGGCAGTATCATGGTGAACCCGCCTGCTCTTCCTCTTGGTATGATGGTAATCTGATGGACCGGATCCGTATTAGGCAGCATTCTTGCAACAAGCGCATGACCTGCTTCATGAAATGCTGTTAGCTTTTTCTCATTATCGCTGATAACCCTGCTTCTTTTTTCAGGTCCTGCAATAACCTTTGTAATAGCTTCTTCAATGGTATCCATTTTAATATTCTTCTGGTTTTTTCTTGCTGTAAGAATAGCTGCTTCATTCATTAGATTTTCTATATCGGCAGGTGTAAAACCAGGAGTTCTTCTGGCTAAAACCTCCATCTCCACATCTTTGTTTAAAGGTTTATCCTTTGAATGCACCTTAAATATTGCTTCCCTACCCTTTATGTCAGGTGCTCCAACTACAACTTGGCGGTCAAATCTGCCGGGTCTCAGTAATGCAGGATCCAGAATATCCGGTCTGTTGGTAGCCGCAATAATTATGATGCCTTCATTTATACCAAAACCGTCCATTTCAACAAGAAGCTGATTGAGTGTCTGCTCTCTCTCATCATGACCTCCGCCAAGCCCGGCGCCTCTTTTTCGACCTACTGCATCTATTTCATCAATAAAAACAATACATGGCGAATTTTTCTTAGCTTGTTCAAAAAGATCTCTAACTCTCGATGCCCCAACTCCTACAAACATCTCCACAAAATCCGAACCACTTATGCTGTAAAAAGGAACGCCTGCTTCTCCGGCAGTTGCTTTTGAAAGATAAGTTTTTCCTGTTCCGGGAGGTCCTACCATCAATATGCCTTTTGGAATTCTTGCACCTAAATCAATATATTTTTTGGGATTTTTCAAAAAGTCTACGATTTCTTCAAGTTCTTCCTTTTCTTCATCAAGACCTGCAACATCTTTGAAGGTTACTTTCTTCTGTTCTTCTTCTTTATGCAATTTTGCCCTGCTCTTTCCAAAGGACATAACACGTCCTCCACCTTGGGATTGCTGCATAAAAACAAACCAGAACACGACAAAAATTAAAATCATAAATATGGATGGTAAAATTTCTAAGATCCAAGGTGTCTTTGCCGGTGCTTGACCGGACATTTCTATCCTTCCTTCTTCCACCTGCGGAAGAATATATTTGTTAAATACAATATCAGGTTCCATAACAGATGGAACATATGTCTCAAATTGACTGTTTGAAGATTTAATTGTTCCGGTTATTGTATTCTCCACTATATGAATGGATTTAATATTTTCATTTTTTAATTCAACTACAAAACTTGAAAAGCTGATTTTATCAATCGTCTGTGGGGGTTTTCCATACATATATACAATTGATAAAATAATCAAAAATATTAGAATGTAAAAGCTAATTCCCCTGAAAAAGCTCTTCAATCTGAGCCCTCCTCTCAACTGCCATTTTAGCATTTTATATTGGATATTTCTGTTTCCGGAAAATATTTTCCCAGATGAGTTATTTCATTTCTTAGTTCATGAAGTGCAATGGTATTAAGCCAAGAACTCCGTTAATTTTACCACATATAAATTTGAGATACAATAAAACTTCTTAGTTTTTATATTTTGTGAAATTCAGCAACATATTTCAGGTATATATTTCAATATAAGAATATTTCTTGTTGTATCGTCTATCTTGAATTTATTATTGATTCTATATCCTATTATCCAGATAACATCCGAACCACAGCATACTAAAGGTATCTGTTTTCTTTGCTCTCTGGGAATTTTTTCATCAACAAAGAAATCTTTCAATTTTTTTGAACCGGACATCCCCAAAGGAGAAATTCGGTCACCCGGTTTCCTTGTCCGAACTACTATTGGTCCATTTAATTTATCATAGTCAAAATATTTTATATAATCGCTTTTAGAAATTTTCTGATGATTGTTTGCAACAATTTCTGAGCTCAGTGAAGCATTTAATTCTTTTATATGTATATTATTACCCCATTTAACCTCATAACAAAACTCCTTAAGTGTCTTTTCTGATTTATTTCTCGTTATAATAACATTTTTATAACCTATATCAACCCGGATATCATATGGAAGGTCTATTCCTGAGGAAGTCTTGTTTTCTTCAACAATATGCAAAATACTCTCAAGATGTATGGTGCCAATATCCTGACGAACTCCTAAATCAGCTATGGCTCTCAATATCATCCTTTTTTTAACGGTGGGATGTAATTCATTAAACTTTTCTTTTTGAATATGTACCTCTTTATCTATTTTCTGTATACAGCAGTTTTTGTATGCTTCTTTTACAAAAGAATATATGAAATCCTTATCTTCTTGTAAAATTTTTGCTGTTTTCCAAAGGTTGGGAATAATCCTGTTATTTAAATTATCTGCTAAATAAGGAATTAATTCGAGTCTTATTTTATTTCTTGTATAAATGTCTTTCATATTGGTTTTATCTGTTTGTGGATTTAAACGGTTATTTGTACAGTATTTCTCAATTTCTTCTCTTGAAACATCCAGCAAGGGTCGTATAATTACCTGATCTCTCATGTACTCTATACCTGCAAGCCCGTCAAGGCCACTTCCTCTGACTAATCTCATTAACAGCGTTTCAGCCTGATCGTTCATATTTTGAGCAATAGCTATTTTATCGGCATTCGTTTTTTTTAATATTTCAAAAAAAGAATCGTATCTTGCTTTTCTGCCGGCCTCTTCTTCGCCGGTTCCTAAGTCTTTGCTCTTCTCTCTAACATTTATTCTGTATGAATAAAAAGGAACACCTTTTTTTAAACACAGCTTTTTAACATATGCTTCATCTTCATCCGCGTCTTTCCCTCTGAGCATGTGGTTTATATGAACAACACTTAAATCCAGTTGATAATCGTATCTTAAATCATAAAGAACATGGAACAAGCATACTGAATCAGGACCTCCTGAAACACCTACAATTACATGGTCTCCTTTTTCTAAAAGATTATGCTTTTGGATTGTTTCTTTTATTTTTGTAATCATTCTATTCTCCATAAGTTATATTTAACAAAATTTTAGCATCTTATATAAAAAAAAGATACCATAAAAAAGTATAAACAAAAATTCGCAATTGCAAATTTTTAGTTATTGTATAAATAAAAAAGCATGTATAAACCATCAATTTATTCGAATATGTATTTATACATGGCTTATTTATTCATTTTAAACTAATAAATAAATTATTAATAGGTCAGTGAAGCAAAGCTGTTATAGCTGTCATATCATCTTTTTCAGATGTTTTATATCGATTTAGCGCATTATTTAGAATAAGATCCGAAACGGTTTGAGGGTCTTTTGATGCCATTTGCATTAAAATGCTTTTCATCCATTCTATTTTATCTCCCTCCGTACAAGCGTCCAATATACCGTCGGACACCATGATAATCATATCGCCGGCCTCAAGACCGACCTCTATTTCTTCAATTTTAATCTGATCCATGATGCCTATGGGCAAAGTAGAATATTTAATTATTTCGATTTTTCCGCTTTTTCTTTTAATGAAAGCCGCTGCCGCACCTATTTTGTAAAAGCTTGTATCTCCTGTATCCAAATTGATAATTGTAATGTCTACCGTAGAAAATATTTCTTCTGCAGATTTTAACAGCAGCATGGAATTCATTGTTTTTAAGGCCAATTCTTTTTCGAATCCTGCTTCTAAAAGATGTTTTAATGTATTTATAGTTATAATGCTTTCTCTTGCGGCTTTTTCACCACTTCCCATCCCGTCACTTAATGCAATCAAATATTCATTTTCCTTAAGATCCATACATATATAGCTATCTCCACAGGCATTCATTTCTTTTGCATATTTGGAAGAGCCTGTAGTTATTTTCAATCTTGGAACTTTTCTTAGAAGAATTGAATTTCTTTTCTTTTCGCCTTTGCCCGTCTGTTTGTATCTTGTAATATGATAATCTTCTCCTAATTCTTCCGAAACAACTGTTTCTATTTTTTGATGATGAAATTCTATATCCGATTCATTTATCTCCAGAGTTATATTTTTGCTATGTTCTCCTTCGATTACATTTACATTCTTTATGTGTAAATTCAAACCTTTTAGTTTTAAATATAATTTTTGCTCTAAATCAACATTGAACAATTGTTCCTCATTGATTTCTTCTATAAGATGATTGATGGACTTAGCAATGCCCCTGAATTGAGAGGCAGTAATATCTCTGCTTCCCTGTAATTTTTTCTGCCATTTATAACTGATTCCAAAAACCTGAATAATACTTTGTACATAAAAGATTATTTTATCCAGATTAGGGCAATTAAAACCCAGCTCTCTTCGTACATATTTTTCTTCAACTTTCAGTCCCTTATACACTCTGTAAATTATATCTTTCATTATATTACGTGTTTTAGTATTATCCTTTTTCCAGCAGATTTTTTCGAAATTACACGAACCGCATATTCTGTTTCTTATGCTTATTATTATTTCCTGCCTGTCCTCTTCTTCCACAGCTTGCTTTCTCTCATATGCTTTATTATAAGTAATTGCAAGACTTTCAAATGTATCGGAATAGTTCCTTAAATTATTGATAATCAATTTCCTGATTTTATCTCCATAAAAGTAATTAACATGATGATGCTTCAATGAATTATCCATCTTTTCTCCTAAAATGTTCATCTTTTTTTTCGGTATCATCAAGAATAATCCACAAGATACTAAGGATTCTGGAATTATTATATAGGGGTCCGACAAGCCGTCAAAATAAAACATGAATACTATAATGCTTATGACCCAAGATATGCAATTGACAATACGGTTTGATTTTCTAAAAAACCCTGCTGCAATGCCACCCATTCCAAACATCCCTATTGTTTCAGCTGTTCCAAAAGATGTCATAGTGATAATCATCCCTAAAATAATGCCCACTGCCCCTCCTGAATTAATGCCTCCTTCCGAGGCTGATATAAGAATAATTAATATGGATAAAATATATTTTAAACTCAATCCTAATAATGTAATATCTCCTAAAGAAATGACTGCAATGATTAACGCAGATGAAGCAGCAATAATTTCCTCAGCGGTCAATTCATGTTCAAAAATATTTTTTTCCAAAAGGTCGGGTAGCTTTGAAAACAAGTATATAAATGAAAACGTTGCAGCGCTTTCAGTAATTATCAAGAAAATATCATATAGAAGGATTACTCCCAAAAAAAATTGGTAAACGGCAATGGTTCCTCCGAAAACAGCCGATGAATATGCGGCCATTATCAAAGGAGCTTTGGAAAGCTTATGGTTAAGAAGAAGTGAGAATATTAGAAGAACGCACATAGCGATGAGATATTTAACCAGAATATATTCAGGCACTTTGCAGGATATAATCCCTAAAATAATTGGCAGAGAAAAAATAGAATAGCTCTTTTTTGTTGTGATTAGAACAACAAAAAAAGCCATTGCAAAAGGAAACATATACCCAAATAAGACGCCTCTGCCCATAACAAAAGACAGTATTGAATAAATAAGGAATACAAATAGCCTTAATTCTTTTAAATTCGCATATATTCTTCGAATAAGCCCAACCGGTTTCAGCGCTGAAAGAATCATAAGACTTGTCCCCTTTTGATGAATAATCAATTACTTTTGATAAAATGCCATTCATTTTTTCATGATATCAGTTTCAGGATGAATTAATTGTCGGTATTTAAGACCCTTCTTCAAGAGATTTTTGACATTTTCTATTAATAACATTAAACTTTATCTAATTAAACTTATTTTTATGAAAAATGCTACAGCAAAGAACAAAAGACGAGAAGATCATCGGGCGAGTAGGAAGATTTAAGGTTGCTCAGCAAAATTTCCATACTCCATAATCTATAATCCATAAACTGATTTTATAAGGTAAAAAAATGAAATATGAAAATATTGTAAAAGGGAAATTTATAGAACGGCCTAACCGATTTGTGGCTTTCGTAGAAATCGGAGGCATAAGAACCATGGTACATGTGAAAAACACAGGGCGCTGCAAAGAATTACTGGTTCCCGGTACAGAAGTTTATCTTCAGCATTCACCATCTTCAAAAAGAAAAACAGACTACTCAATGGTGTCTGTAAAAAAAGAAAATTTATTTATTAATATTGATTCACAGGCTCCAAACCAAGTGGTTTATGAAGCCATTCGTTCAGGGAAAATTCATGAGTTTAATAAACCTGATCTTATTAAAAAAGAGGTGCCTTTTGGCACGTCGCGGTTTGATTTGTATTATGAGTCATATCCACATAGAGGATTTATAGAAGTTAAGGGTGTAACTCTTGAAGAAAATGGAATCGCTATGTTTCCCGATGCTCCTACAAAAAGAGGAACCCGCCATGTGTTGGAAATGATGGACGCCGTAAAAGCCGGTTATCGGGGTTTTGTAATTTTTTTGGTTCAGATGAAAGGTGTCCATTCCTTTACTCCTAATAAAAAAACTGATCCTGCATTTGCCGAAGCATTAAAGCAGGCTTCTAATAATAATGTTACGATCCTTGCCTATGATTGTAATATTGCAGAAGATTTTATGGAAATATCAGAAAGTGTAAGTATTTCGCTCTAATGTTATATAATCTATGATTACTTAAATAAAAATAGATTTTTCTGAGGAAACAATCCGAAAATTCAAGTTTTCTGACTTTGTTTCCCGATACTTCACTGCCTGTCTGATCGTCCCTTTTGATGTAGATTGTCGGACCGTTCAGTTGAGCGGAAACTTTATCCAAACGTTCAATAGAAGTAGGTGTATTGGCAAGACGAATATGCTCCGGTAAATTCATGAAAGCCCTTCTTTCTTAATAATATATTCAGAGTATGGAGTATAGAGTATGGTGCATGGAGTATAACCACTAACCCTCTGACATTCTATCGCTGCTCACGATGACAGAATCTGAGTATGAAGTTTTTTAATACAGTATTCCTGTGCAAATCCTAACTGCTTTACCTTCCATTGTGACATGATCTTCATAGAGTTTTATTTTCAACTGTCCTCCTGCTACATCCACTACAGCTTCATCACTTACTTTTCCTAATCGATGTCCTATAATAACCGATGCGCATGAGCCCGTACCGCAAGCCAGTGTCTTTCCTGCTCCTCTTTCCCATGTATCTACAATAATATGATCTTTGTCAATTATTTTAACGAAGTTAACATTGATACCCTGAGGGAAAAACGGATCTTTTTCAATTTTTCTTCCATATTTGCATGTGAAATTTTCATCAATTTCATCTACAAATATAATGCCATGAGGAACACCCATATGAACACAGGTTATTTCCAATTCATCCTGATCCACCATGATTTTTCTATTTATCACCTCTTGAGATAAGCAATTAACTGTCGGGGATTTAAATGTCCAGCTTCCCATATCTACTCGAATAATAGATTCATTTTCACCGCTCTCTATTGTTGAAACGGTTTTTATGCCATCTCCAGTCTCTACGTCAAATACATCTTTTCTAACGATACTCTCATCATAAACAAATTTAGAAAAGCATCTTAACCCGTTCCCGCACATAGTTGAATGACTGCCGTCAGCATTATAAAAATCCATTTTGATATCTCCGTTTTCAGAATACTCCACAAGCATTAAGCCGTCTGCGCCCACTCCAAAATGTCTGTCACAAGCTTTTTTAGCCCATCGGTGCTTATCGGCAATGTTATTATCCCTGTTATCCACAATAATAAAATCATTGCCCGCTCCATGTAGTTTGGTAAAATTTATCAAACCATCAACTCCTTAAGGAAAAATTTATTTTATTATCTAATAATATTCTATTATAATACTTTTGATATATAAATATTATTTTTTACAATTTCACCGCTGTCCTCAAAAAAGGCAGCGGTGAATTTATAATATATTTTATCCTTATCCATGTATCCTTGATTAAAGTCCTGTCATGCCGTCACTTTATTTTTTATCCACTCTTTTCCTTCTACAAGCCTTGAAACCATCATTGCGGCAACCGTATCTCCCGTAGCATTCACCATGGTTGCAGGAGGATCTACCAAAAATCCGATGGTAGCAATAATTGGAAAAGCTTCAGGCGGGAATCCGTATAAATTTACAATAAGCATTTCCCCGATTAATCCGCCTCCGGGAACCCCTGACATAACAACACCACTCATAATTGATATTAAAATAGCAATGGCAAAGGTGTCTATTCCGGCAAATTCTTTCCCGTAAATACCAAATAGAAAAGAAATTTTCAGTATCGCCGATAAACATGAACCATCCATATGCATCGTAGCACCAATAGGTAATACAATCTCTCGAATATCCTTTGAAACTCCTATTCGCCTTGATGCCTCCAGATTGACCGGCAATGTTGCAATACTGCTTTGTGTCGCTATTGAAGTTACAGCAGGTGAAATAATGTTTTTAAAATAAGTCCGTACGCCCGTACCACCACCTGCGAAATAAGAATAAAAAGTAAAGGCAATGAAGAAGTACAAAATGGTAACAGGATAATAGACTGCCATGGCTTTAGCATAAGACCCAAGAAGTTTAGGTCCGAATTCACCTATCAGTGCTGCAAAATATGCCGCAAGCCCTATAGGAGCATAGTACATAATTAATTGTATCATTTTCATAAATACCTGTGATAAAGCATTCAGTCCTTGTGCTATTTTTTTTCCTTTTTCACCCAGTAACGTAACACATAATCCGAAGAAAATGGAAAAGATAATGAGAGGAAGCATGTTTCTTCTTGAAATAAGTTCCGTAAAATCAGATACCGTAAGTGCTTTTACTATCTGTTCTCCTGCATTCAATTTTTCTATTTCATTTACCGCTTCTACCTGGATATTGACACCTACTCCGGGCTGAGTGATGGTAACGGTAGTAATCATAATAAATGCTGCAATCAAGCCTGTAATGATAAATACGACTAAAAGGTATCCCAGTATACTTCCAAGCCGCTTCATATTTGCCATATTGGATACGGCACTGCTAATGGTTATAAATACCAGGGGAACAACAACTGTAAACATCAGGTTAAGGAATATATCTCCAAAAGGTTTAAAAATTATTGCTTTTTCACCTAATGCCATTCCAACAAAACTTCCGATAATAATGGACACAATCAGGATAATAGGGAATTTATAAGCTTCCCATATTTTGTTTGTTGTTGTCATATTCAACCTCCTTAATATTATAGGATTAGGATAAGGATAAAATTTAGATGCTTCTTCAATATATCATACTGATATTTGAATTTCAGCATAAATTTAACATAATCTTCTAACGGCATACATTTTTTTATTTTATATATTTAAACCGACTCGAAATTATCAGATACTTTTGCTTATAATTCCAAATCGGTTTATTATATGTTATTAGAAAAAATTTTTTATTGTTTCAATTATTACTTTTTACATGTTTTTTCAATAAATGCTTCAAAATCAGAAATAATCTTTTCAAGGGGGGTTGATTCATCATCCAAGGCTAATCCATAAAATGGAGGCATTTTTACACCACGTGAGTCAATTTCTTTTTTGAACTCTTCCATGAAAACGCCGGTTCCTTCTACTAAAGCTTCGTTATAATCCAAAACCTTAGGCTTTCCTCCCCAATCGTCCGACCAGCTGGTTAAATTTACACCACAGGTAGGGGATCCGTCACAACTTAGAACCGCAACTGTTTCATATCCCGCCTGCTCATAGCTTATCATATAATCCACATTTTGCTTAGCGAGAGTTCTGCAAAATTCTCTAAAGCCCACGTTATCATACAGATATTTTGTACACCACCATCTGTTCACACCTAAATAAAGTGTCTCCGGGCATGCCATTTGGATAATGCCTAAGTCATACTTATTGATGGCATCTACCACTTCCTTACACATCCCGGGATACCTTGCCAATTCTTTTACTTTACTGTTGGCGTTCAATATGCAATTGGAAACAAAAATGACTTTTTTACTTCGGGCGTCATCCACATGCATGGTCATATAAAATCCTCCTTTATATTTTAATACAAATCAATATAGTGCCTGTTTACCCTCTCCTATAGTATACCGCATTACAAAAAGGTTTTAAACCGTTTAGAAGCCTCTTTCTTTATTTTACTTTTTACAGCTTAAGTAATAGATGAAGAATTTATTTTATTCTGAAAAATGATTTGGCATTTTCACAGGTAATCTGTGCAGTTTCTTCGAAGGTAATTTTTTTTATTTCCGCAACTTTTTTTGCGGTGTATTTGACGTATGCAGATTCATTTCTTTTCCCTCTAAAAGGCTCCGGCGTCAAATAAGGGGCATCTGTCTCAACTAAAAGGTTTTCTATTGGAACGGTTTTAACCACTTCAATCATTTTTTTTGCATTCTTGAATGTAACCGGACCCGCTATAGATATCTTTGCACCAAGATGTATATATTGCCTTGCAAGTTCCGGACTTCCGGAATAACAGTGCATCAAAACTCCCAAATCAAAGGCTTTTTCTTCTTTTAATATTTTCATTGTGTCATCATTGGCATCCCTGTCATGTATTATGATTGGCATTGAAACCTCATGTGCAAGCCGTATTTGTCTTCTGAACCAATATTGCTGAAGATCTCTGGGAGAATGATCATAATAGTAATCCAGCCCGATTTCTCCTATGGCACAGACTTTTGGTTTTTTTACAAGCCCTTTGAAAAGCAGAAGTGTTTCTTCATCCAAATCTTTGACGTCGTGAGGATGGCATCCCACAGTGGCGTAGAACATATCATAGTTCTGGGCATACTCTATTGCTTTCATTGAGGTTTCAAGGTCCGCACCGGCATTTAGAACATACTCCACACCGGCCTCTTTTATCCTCCTAAAGACTTCTTCCCGGTCGTTATCAAACTTAACTGAATACATATGTGAATGAGAATCGAATAACATAGCAATCTCCTTTCATTCGCAGAGGTTAGAGGGAATTTCTATTTCACAATTGAGCCGCTTTCGGCCTCTGTTGTAACAAAATCCAATTTTTCTCCATTTTCGGCAAACAGAATCATACCGTTGGATTCTTTCCCTCTTAGAATAATGGGTTTTAAATTAGCCACAACAACGATTTTTTTACCTTTCATTTCTTCCGTCGTATAATGCATAGAAACTCCTGAAACAATCTGCCTTGTTTCATTCCCTATTTTGACCTGAGATACTAAAAGTTTATCTGCCTTCGGGTGTTTTTCACAACTAATAATTTCTCCGACTTTTAATTCTATTTTGTCAAAATCATCAATTGTAATATAATTGGTTTCCGGTTTTATTTCTTCTTTTTTGGGTTCATTCTGCCGATCCTTTTTTTGTTTGTAATAGTCTATTATCTCTTCCATCTTTTTTGACTGGTCGATCCTATTAAACAAAATCTTCGTTTTCCCAACAGAATCACCGGGCCGCATTCCGTCAAATGATTTTAAAGAGTCCCAACTTTTTACATTGGTATTGAGCTGATTAAAAATACTTTCCGCTGTTTCCGGCATAAACGGAGATATCAGCACGGCAGAAAACCTGATGCATTCGGATAAATTGTATAGTACGGTAGATAATCTGTCTTTTTTGGATTCATCTTTTCCCAATACCCATGGCATAGTTTCATCTATATATTTGTTACTTCGTCTGAGCAATGTAATAATATCATCAATGGCCTCGGTAACTCTTAATTTATTCATTTTTTCTTCGACTTTGCCGGGAGTCGAAAGAGCCAATTTAATTAAATCTTCGTCAATGTCTCCCTTTTCTTTAGATGATTGTATAACACCATCAAAATATTTGTTAATCATGGTAACAGTTCTGTTTACTAAATTACCCAAGATATTCGCCAAATCCGAATTTATGCGTTCAATCAAAAGTTCATAGGTAAGCGTACCGTCTTGAGCAAAAGGCATTTCATGAAGCAAATAGTATCTTACGGCATCCACACCAAAAAAATCAACAAGGTCGTCTGCATATACAACATTTCCTTTGGATTTGCTCATTTTTCCCTCTCCAATAAGGAGCCAGGGATGTCCAAAGACTTGCTTTGGAAGATCAACTCCCAAAGCCATCAACATGATAGGCCAATAAAGAGTATGAAATCTCAAAATGTCTTTTCCGATAAGATGCACATCCGCCGGCCAATATTTTTTATAAAGCTCCCCATGGTTTCCCTGAGGGTCATATCCTATACCCGTGATATAATTGCTCAGTGCATCGATCCATACATAAATTACATGTTTTTCATCAAAGGAAACAGGAATTCCCCAGTTAAAAGAAGTCCTTGATACGCAAAGATCCTGTAATCCCGGTTTCAAAAAATTGTTTATCATTTCATTTTTCCGTGATTCAGGCTGAATAAATTCCGGATTTTCTTCAATATGTTTCATCAGCTTGTTCTGATACTTGCTTAACTTGAAAAAGTATGCCTCTTCCTTTGCTTTTTTTACTTCCCTTCCGCAGTCAGGACATTTTCCATCCATAAGCTGAGATTCCGTAAAAAAGGATTCACAAGGAGTACAATACCAGCCTTCATATTTACCTTCGTAGATATCACCTTTCTCATATAATTTTTTAAATATGCCTTGGACTATCTTGATATGGTCATCATCCGTAGTGCGAATAAATTTATTATAGCTTGTGTTCATCAGATCCCAGATACGTTTAATCTCCCCTGCAACTTCATCCACAAATTCTTTTGGGTTTTTTCCTGCTTCCTGCGACTTCATCTGAATTTTTTGACCATGTTCATCTGTCCCGGTCATGAAATATACATCATACCCCGTTAACCTTTTGAACCGGGCAATACTGTCGGCCAGGACAATTTCATAGGTATTGCCAATATGCGGTTTGCCTGAGGTATAAGCTATTGCCGTCGTGATATAATACTTTTCTTTGTTCATTTTATCTCCTCCAATTGGTTTTTCATATTTTGATAGTAGATAATGAGTAACTCTAATAGCCAAAATTATCTTACACTAAAAAAGCTCTTCGTATCATAGAGACGAAAAGCTTCGTGTTACCACTCTTTTTTGCATAAATCTCACGACTTATGCCTCAATAGGTTAAGTTAAACCATAATAATTCTAACGGTTATCAATCCGCCATATCCTAAAAAATTCAGATATGAAAGCTCCAGGGCCATCTTCACCATATCAGACGTATCGGTTTTCATCCTCTTCCCGACTCTCTGCAACGTCTTTTATGCTTACTCTTCCCATCATTGCCATACTTTTTAATTTTATAATGATTTTATACTAACACCTTTTCTCATGTCAAGTGTAAGTTAAGGTAGTTTATAACCTATTCTCTTTATTCTTTTATGTAAATATCCTCCTGATTTATAGCTGTCTTTGAAGCTAATACAATAGCAATGGCGCTTTCTCCCCTTACCAATTTAAAGTCTTTATGGTATTGTTTTGCAAGTCTCATGCATTTTCCCCTCAGAGAGCTATTGAGACTCGCATTGACTATGATCTTATGAACAATTTGGTTTTTTAGAGACTCTTCAATCTTCTCGAAAATTTCCTCATCATTCAGATATCTCCCTTCCACTGCCAAAACAACTCTTTCTTTGAATTCTCCTAAGAATTTCTTCTTTTCTTCTTTTTTTATTTCCGGAATACCCGATATGCCATATTTTATATACTCTTCCATTTGATCTTTATTATTCATGCTATTCCCCTATCTTCTGCATATATTGCTTTTAATTCTTTCTCTTATTTTAATTTAGCTTTAAAAACAGGTTTGTTCCCTTTTTCATATTTTTCCAATTCCGCTTTAAATAGTGTGTTCTCCGGATGCTGCTCGATTATATCGAAAACCTCCATAACTTTCATAATGTATTTTCTTAAGTTTATCTTCTCCATATCAGGCTCAACTTCTTTATACATGCACAAAGCCCAATTACTTATCGATTCAACAGAAATTTTTGGATTTAAATCATAGATTTCTTTATACAATTCTAAAATATTTTTTGTTATTTTTACGAGATCTTCTTCCGACAAATTCGGTAAATGTAAAATAGGCTGTCGTATATCCGATAATGAAGAATTTTTCTTGTCCACAGGATTTCCTAATCTTTGATATAGTGCTTGATAAGAAGGGATCCCTCTTTCTTTATCCAGCAGCAATTCGTCGGTAGCTGCAAAAATGAACATAGTATTATTCAATTCCCCAATGGAACATTCATCAATGATGTACCTAATATTCTCAAAGGCTTTTAATCGTATATCAACTCTTTCATTCATAATCAGTTCGATTTCGTCCACCAATATTACAATTCCGTCGTACCCCACATATTTCACCAGATGAATAAATGCTTTCAAGAAATCCAAAGCATTGGTTTTATCGATATTCCCAATAACATCAAACTTCGCTTTCAGATGATAAGGGATATTGCTTTCGCATGACACCCACGATGCAATCGTTGCCGCCAATTCTCTATCTTCATTTATCCTGGCACGAATATAAAAGGTAATTGCTCTTGCAAAGGATGCATTATATTTTTCAAGGTTGTATAGGATTTTTTTAATCTCAGAAGAAGCTTGACCATAAGACAAATCTTGTATTTTTGTAATCCATTTGTTAAAAATGTCTTCAATATTGGTAGCTGTTTCACCTTTTCCGAGAACTGATAAGTTATGCATAATATTATAGTATAAATGCTGTAAATTATTCAAACGGAATCCCTGATTTACTTTTATTGAAGATACTATGAAGTTTTTTCTTAATGCTTCAAGCTTTATTCTCTGCATTAAAAATGTTTTTCCGGTTCCATACTCCCCGCTTATTACTTTAACGACGCCGCTGCCTTCTTTTGCCAACTGCATGTTTCTTGAAATCTCTTGTAGTTGTTCTTCTCTTCCAACACACAGGTACTCTATACCATATTGAGGTACGACCCCGCTCTTCAGTGAATTGACAATATGCTGCATCGACTGTTCCATTAAACTCATGCTTTCCTCCAAAAACAAGAAATTACAGTTATTATATCATAATCCTCTTAATCATAAAAACAATCCTATCAGAATTTAATATTTTATCAGTCTGAAATAAATAGAATAAGGCGATGCCTTATTCTATAAGATGTTTTTATTCATTCACGAGCTTCTTCTTTTGCTTTTATCCTACTTAACGCTCTGAGTATTGCTACTCTTGCTCTTTCAGAATCGATATTCGGGTCAGAAGAATCCAATCTTTTCTCTGCCCGCTCTTTTGCATCAACAGCTCTATTAAGATCTATCTCTTCAGGCCATTCCGCAGAATCTGAAACTATAGTAGCTTTACCTTCTTTTACATGTATAAATCCTCCTGAACATGCAGCTTTCTTTATCCCGCTTTTTTCTTTGATTTTTAACAAGCCAGGCGACAGCGGCGCTACAGTCCACATATGATCCGCCATATAAGCTGCATCCCCTTGTATAGTGCGTGCTACAACCATCTCGACTTCACCTTTATAAAAAGACCTCTCCGGTGTTACGACTTCAAGATGAAAAGTCTGGGCCAATATCATCACCTCCCGGTGTAAAAATCTCTTGACTAAGCTTTCTTAGCTCTGTCTACCACTTCATCTATGCTTCCGGCAAAAAGAAATGCCGATTCCGGAATTTCATCATGCTTTCCTTCAAGTATTTCCTTAAAACCCCTGATGGTTTCTTTCAGTGGTACATATACTCCCGGTGTACCGGTAAATTGCTCTGCAACATGGAAGGGCTGAGACAAGAATCTTTGAATTCTTCGTGCTCTGTTTACAGTAAGTTTATCTTCATCGCTCAACTCATCCATACCAAGAATGGCGATAATATCCTGAAGATCCTTATATCTCTGCAAAACTTCCTGTACGCCTCTGGCAACATCATAATGCTCTTCTCCTAAGACGACAGGATCCATGATTCTTGAAGTTGAATCAAGAGGGTCTACTGCAGGATAAATACCTAATTCTGAAATGGAACGGGAAAGTACCGTTGTTGCATCTAAATGTGCAAATGTTGTAGCCGGTGCAGGGTCGGTCAGGTCGTCTGCCGGTACATAAATTGCCTGAACAGATGTAATGGATCCTTTTTTTGTTGAAGTAATCCTTTCCTGTAACGCCCCCATTTCAGTAGCTAAAGTCGGTTGATATCCTACCGCACTGGGCACTCGTCCGAGAAGAGCCGATACTTCTGAGCCTGCCTGAGTAAATCTGAATATGTTATCTATAAAGAGGAGTACATCCTGGCCTTCTTTGTCCCTGAAATATTCTGCCATAGTAAGGCCGGTGAGTCCAATACGCATTCTTGCACCAGGCGGTTCGTTCATCTGACCGAATACCAATGCTGTCTTATCAAGAACCCCTGATTCCATCATTTCATAATACAAATCATTTCCTTCTCTTGTTCGTTCTCCTACTCCTGCAAATACCGATAAGCCCCCATGCTCCTTAGCGATATTGTTAATCAACTCCTGAATAAATACGGTCTTTCCTACCCCCGCACCTCCAAAAAGTCCTACTTTACCCCCTTTTGTGTAGGGAGCAATCAAATCTACTACTTTTATTCCTGTCTCAAATATCTGTGCAGATGTTTCTTGTTCATCAAAACTTGGTGACGGTCGATGGATGGGCATGGTCTCCGTTGATTCACAGGATCCCTTCTGATCGATGGTTTCACCTATTACATTGAATAGCCTTCCCAAAGTCTCAGGTCCTACGGGTACAGAAATAGGCTTTCCGGTATCAACAGCTTCCATCCCTCTGATCAACCCGTCTGTTGAGGACATGGCAATACATCTTACCGTGTCGTCTCCAAGATGTTGAGCAACTTCTGCTACGATTTTTTTATCTCCATGCTGAATCTCAATGGCACTTAACAATTCAGGTATATTTTGAGGGTTGAATCTGATATCTAAAACCGCGCCAATAATTTGAGATATTACTCCTTTGTTTTCGGACAATTCATTCACATCCTTTCCTTGAAGCTATTTTAAAGCTTCCGCTCCGCCGACAATCTCAGCAATTTCTTGAGTGATTGCCGCTTGGCGTGCTCTATTGTAATTCAATGTCAACTGATCAATCATTTCAATTGCATTATCCGTTGCACTTTCCATTGCCATACGCCTTGCTCCTTGCTCACTGGCCGCTGATTCCACAAGACCTCCAAATATCAGAGATTCGACATATTGAGGCACAAGATAATCAAATACTGCCTTTGGAGAAGGTTCATAAGAAATATATTCAAAAAAGTTTTCTTTCTTCTCCTGATTGTCCGTCTCTGTCTGAGATAAAGGAAGCAGGCGAATGCTTTCTGTTTTATGGGAAATTGTGCTTATAAAACTTGTATAGACCAAATAAACTTCATCTACCAATTCCTGTTCATATAGCTGCATGACCAAAGAGCTTATTTCCTTTGCTTCATTAAAGGATATTGTCTCAAGTATATTGATGTATTCTCCATCCAAATCATAGTTGTGTTTTCTGAAAAAATCCCTGCCCTTTTGTCCTATGGCAATTACAGATACATTTTCTTTTCCATGCATACTCGACATGGACTCCTTAATGACATTAGAATTATAGCCGCCACACAATCCACGATCGGCTGTCACTACAATATAGCAACTTTTCTTAATTTCTCTTGAACCCTCGAAATAAATGCTTTCAATACTCTCTGAGTCTGCCAGGATTTCATTAATCGTCTCTCTGACGGTATCAAAGTACGGTTTTGTTTTGACCAATCTTTCCCTCGCTTTTCTTAGCTTGGAAGAAGAAACAAGTTCCATTGCTTTCGTAATCTGTTTTGTACTGTTTACACTCTTAATTCTACGCTTTATTTCGCGTCCCTTACCTGCCATCTACTCACCTCCGTTCGCTGAGCAAACAGCTATTTGTCTGACTCAAATATTTTTTTAAATTCTTCTATAGCGGCTTTTAATTTTTCTTCCGTATCTTCCTCTAATTTGCCCTTATTCTTTATGTCTTTTCCTATTTCCGGATCCTGGGTGTCCATATAATCTAAGAATTCTTTCTCAAATCGATTGACCTCTTCTACCGGAATATCTGTCAGATACTTATTGATGGCAGCATAAATAATCATAACCTGATGTTCTACTTTCACAGGTGAATATTGAGGCTGTTTTAATATTTCCATAAGCCGCTCTCCCTGAGCAAGCCTGTCTCTTGTATCTTTGTCTAATTCCGAACCAAATTGCGCAAAAGAGGCAAGCTCTCTGTACTGGGCAAGCTCAAGTCTTATTTTCCCAGATACTTTTTTCATGGCCTTGATTTGAGCATCTCCGCCAACCCTCGATACAGAAATACCTGAATTTACGGCAGGTCTTTGTCCTGAGAAGAATAATTCGGATTCGAGGAATATCTGACCGTCTGTAATGGAAATAACATTTGTCGGTATATAAGCAGATACATCTCCTGCCTGTGTTTCAATTATCGGAAGTGCTGTTATAGAGCCTCCTCCGAGATCGTCACTTAATTTTGCAGCTCTTTCCAATAGTCTGCTGTGTAAATAAAATACATCCCCCGGAAACGCTTCACGTCCGGGCGGTCTTCTTAAAAGAAGGGATAATGTTCGATAAGCCACAGCATGCTTGGATAAATCGTCATAAATAATCAAAACATCTTTGCCCTGATACATGAATTCTTCACCAATGGCACATCCTGCATAAGGTGCAATATACTGTAATGGCGCCAGTTCACTGGCCGTTGCGGAAACAATTATGGAGTAATCCATTGCACCATAATTTTCTAATGTCTGAACTATTTGGGCAACTGTTGATTTTTTCTGCCCAATGGCAACATATATACATATAACGTCTTCCTGTTTTTGATTGATAATGGTATCTACTGCCAACGCAGTTTTTCCTGTCTGCCTGTCTCCTATGATAAGCTCTCTCTGTCCTCTCCCGATGGGAATCATGGAGTCAATTGCTTTTATTCCGGTCTGAAGCGGTTGGTTAACAGATTTTCTCTGAATAACATTTGGGGCCCCATACTCTACCGGTCTGAATTTGTCTGTTTTTATAGGTCCTTTCCCATCAATAGGCTGACCTAAGGCATTAACAACTCTGCCAATCAATTGATCTCCAACAGGAACCTCAACAACTCTTCCCGTAGGCTTAACAATATCGCCTTCCTTAATATGTTCGTCTGATCCCATCAGCACTGCGCCGATATTGTCTTCTTCCAAGTTAAGTGCCATTCCGTACACTTCGTTAGGAAATTCCAAAAGCTCACCGGCCATGCACTTTTCAAGACCATGAATCCTTGCAATTCCATCTCCTACTTGAATAACAGTACCTACATCCGATACTTTGAGCTTATCTTCATATCTTTTTATCTGTTCTCTTATAACAGAACTTATTTCTTCGGGTCTCAGATTCATTACTATCACCCCTAACTATGCTAAACTATTATGGTATCAATAGTTTCTTTAAGGTTTTTAAGCTGATTTTGTATCGAAGCATCTATAACCTTATCACCTATTTTAACTTTTATTCCTCCAATCAATGAAGGGTCTTGAATTATGTCTAACTTAATGACTTTTCCTGTGATCTCACTCAATCTTTTTTCCAAAAGTTTAACCTGATGAGCTGAAAGTTCTACTGCCGAATACACAGTACCTTCCTCAATGTTGTTATACTTATTTGCAAGCTTTGTAAACTCCTTTGAAATGTCAAAAAAACAATGGGTTCTTTTCTTGTCCAATAATATATATAAAAAATTGATTACTTCACTGCTTATTTTTTCTCCAAATATTTCACTTAATAACTTTTTTTTGTCTTGTTTATTGATTCTTGGAGAATCATATAATTCAAAAAAATCCGGTTCATTTTTAAAAAGACTCTTGATGAAATTAATTTGCTCAAGAAAAAGGTCAACTGAATTTGACTGTTGTGCAACCTCAAACAAAGCTTTTCCATATGTTAGAGCAACTAACTCTGCCATTCGGTTTCCCCTACCTCTTCAACAAATTTCTTCATTAATTCATCATGATCTTTTTCATCAAGTTTCTTTCTCAATATTTTTTCTGCCGTCATAAAAGCAAGTGAAGTAATTTCGTCTTTTAACTCATTCATCGCCTTGACATTTTCTCTTTCTATTTCATTTTCAGCATGCTTAATCATATTGGATGCCTTATTCTGTGCATCTTTTACAATTTCCCTGGATTGGTCATCCGCTTTAAGCCTTGCATCTTTAATGATTTCCCTGCCTTCTTCTTTGATTTGTTCAAGTTTTTCTTCATATTCCGTTTTTAATGCCATAGCATCATTGTGAATCGTATCTGCTTCATCAATGGTATCCTCTATTCCTTTTTGGCGTGAAATCATAAATTCTCTAACAGGCTTAAATAAAATCTTCTTTAATATAAGAAAAATTATAATTGTATTAATAATCTGAAAAATGAATGTCCAACCAAATTCAACCAGCCCTGTATATACTGCCATAGAATACCGCCTCCTTTCCCTGTTTTAAGAAAATTCTATAACAGGTTAATTAACGGATTTGCAAAGAGTAATATCAATGCAACGATAAGACCGTATATACCTGTTGTTTCTGCAACAGCAGCCCCAAGAAGCATGGTTCTGATAATATCTCCCTGAGCTTCCGGCTGTCTTCCAACACCTTCTGCACCTTTGCCGGCAGCAAAACCCTGACCAATTCCAGGTCCGATACCGGCTATCATTGCAAGCCCTGCTCCGATAGCAGAACAAGCTAATATCAATGCTCTTCCCGTAATAGGTTCCATTTAAAATTCCTCCTTCAATGATATATTTAAGATAGGTTTATAATAGTTGTAATAATGGATTTGCAAATAAAAGCACAAGGGCGATAATTAACCCATATATCCCCGTTGTTTGTGCAACTGCTTGCCCAAGTATCATCGTCTTGACAACTTGTGCCTGAAATTTTGGTCTAAGCCCTACAGCTTCTGTTCCTTTACCTGCCGCATATCCTTGACCCAATCCGGGTCCAATTCCTGAGATCATTGCAAACCCTGCCCCGATAGCAGATGCAGCTAAAATAATGATTGCCCCATCTACTGTTATTAATGGGTTTGCATACATGAGCAACAAAGCAATAACTAATGAAAATACTCCTGAAGTTTGTGCAACTGCTGATCCAAGAAGCATTACCAGAGTAGCCCCTCTGGAGCTGTCCGGATTTATTCCTACAGCTTCTGCCGCTTTTCCCGCAGCATAGCCCTGTCCGATACCAGGTCCAACACCGGCAATCATTGCAAGACCTGCCGCAATTGCCGAAGCTGCTAATATGAGCTGGTGTCCTTCCAACGCTGCCAATGGATTTGCATACATGAGCAATAGTGCAATGACAAGTGAAAAAATTCCGGATGTTTGGGCAACAGCAGAACCGAGAAGCATTACAAGCATAGAGGATTTGGAAGCTTCAGGGTTTTTACTGGATGCCTCACAGCCTTTTCCTGCAGCATACCCTTGTCCTATTCCCGGTCCTATTCCGGCTATCATCGACAGCCCGGCACCAATTGCAGATGCTGCAAGTACCAACTTATCTCCGTCAAGATTAATTAAAGGATTTCCAAACAAAAGAATCAATGCAATAACAAGTGACAAAATCCCAGATGTTTCTGCAATCCCTGCACCAAGAAGCATGACCATTATGGATTGCTTCGATTCTTTTGGGTTATCTCCTGTTACTTCAGCTCCCATTCCTGCCGCATAGCCTTGCCCAATGCCCGGTCCGATACCGGCTATCATTGCAAGTCCTGCGCCTATTGCTGAAAAAGCTAAAATAAGAGCCTTTTTATCAAAAGATAGAAGCCAGTTGATAAAAGCAGTAAAAAAATCAGTATATTCCATTTTTCCACCTCCTATCTGTTATCTAATTTCTAATCCATTGCCATGGAAACAAATACCATAGTTAACATGACAAAAATAAATGACTGAAGAACACCTGCAAAAATATCAAAATACATATGAAATATTGATGGAATTCCTACTTCAAAAATAGGAATAGGTACCCCGAGCTTTACACTTAACCCTGCAAGCGCACCATACATTAGACTCATTATGATGAGACCTCCAACAATATTTCCAAATAAACGAAAAGCTAAAGATATTGGCGTTGCCAATTCACTGATGATGTTAAGAGGAAGCATAAAGGGAATCGGTTCAGCAAGTCCTTTTAAGTATCCTAATATACCTTTCTTCCTCATTCCAAAGAAATGAATCATAAAGAATGTTATAATGGCCAAAGCAAATGTTGTATTCGTATCAGCCGTAGGCGCTCTAAATCCAGTAAGTCCCCAAAGGTTTGCAAAGACCAGATAGAGGAAGAGTGTTCCTACGTAAGGCGCAAAGCCTAACTTGTCTTTTCCCATTCCCTGTTCTGTAAGCTTGTACATCATGTCCACAATCATTTCCACAGCGTTTTGAATGCCCTTGGGCTTTTTTTCGAAATTTCTCACCAGAATAAGGGATCCAATGATAAGGACTGCCATGATAATCCAGGTATTAACAACAGTTTCTGTAATAATAACGCCTCCCGGAAGCTCAAAAATAACTTTTGGTCCAAAATTTGTTTCCATTCTAACCCTCCTTTCCGTGCTGACATTAATTTATAGTTATGTATTATCTATAACATACAAAAGAATAAAAACATATAATTACACTATATTTAAAATTATAAAGCTTCAATCTTAAATATATGTTATTTTTTTCTAAAAATTTTTTTATAATATGTCTTATCATTAAAAGCATATCTTATTATAATAACCGCTTTGATTGCCAATAATCCTGCAACCGTTCCTATCACGTTTATGTAGTCCGCTTTTATAGATATGAATATTACAATACCATAGACAGTATATCTTATAAAATATCTGGCTGTTGCATAAGCTTTTGCTTTTTCCGGAGTCATTCGAGCCGCACGCTCAATGGTTTTTGCTAATAAATTAAAATTTAAAATTGCAATAAGTGTGCCAAAAACCAACCCATATATAAAAGGAACGAAATTGTCAATAAAAACTGCCGAAAATCCTGCTATCAAACATGTTAATATGATTGTATGTTTAAACACATCCATTCTTAGTTTGGTGGTTTCACTCATTTCATACTCCTGTAATTAGTTATGTTTTATTATCTCATAATCAATCTTTCTTTATGTCTTTCATTACCATTTTATATACATTTAAAAATCCAACTATTACACCAATTATCGTAAGCACAATCAGAAATAAATTTCCCGTATTAAGTTTTGTATCTAATATGCCGCCCAAATAAACACCCCCAATAATAGGTATTACCATAAGCAATCCCATATGGGTAATAAGGGCAAGTCCTTTATAAATTGAAAATCGGTTGTCCGACATTATCCAATCCTCTCAGACAAAAGTCTATAATATTATAATTATATCTCTATATAAATAAATATGTAAAGACATCTAATTAATTATTTTTTCACAATATTTTGATTTTTAATGCTTTTGTTTCAAAGATTGTTCATAACTTCTTACACATGTTCTAAAATAATTACAATAAAAAATGACCTGTTGAAGGTATTTTTTTAATCCAATCTCTAAGCAGGCCAAAATATTCATGGAAAGGAACCAAATGGATGCAATGGTGCATCTCTTATGCATGGTTGCCTCAATTGGATCATTCTATATACTAAAGGATTCTTTAATAATTTTAACAATTCTTTGAGAAGCTTTTCCATCACCATAAGGATTAACCGCTTTCGCCATTTTGTCATATTCTTCCTGATTCAAAAGCAATTCTTTTACCAACTCGAAAATTTCTTTCCGCTGAACTCCTGCCAGCTTCACAGTGCCTGCTTCTATGGCTTCCGGTCGTTCTGTTTCTTTTCTCACCACTAAAACAGGTTTTCCGAGAGCCGGAGCTTCTTCCTGTAGTCCTCCCGAATCTGTGATAATCAAATGCGATTTAGACATGAGTTTAACAAAAGGTTGGTATTCCAACGGATGGATTAGATGAATACGTTCAGCACTTCCTAATATTTCAGAAGCCAACCTTCGCACCTTTGGGTTCAAGTGTACCGGAAAAACAATTTCTACATCAGAAAACTTTTCCGCAATATCCTTTAAGGAGTAAAAAATATTATTCATGTATTCACCGAGATTTTCTCTTCTATGGCAAGTCACTGTAATTATTCTATTGCTAAAATCAACTTTTTGCAGTTCAGGATTATTAAAACTATATTCTTTTTTTGAAGTTTCCAAAAGTGCATCTATGACCGTATTCCCCGTTAAATATATGCTGTTTTCAGGTATTCCTTCCTTAAGAAGGTTTCGCTTGTTTTTAATAGTTGGCGTAAAATGGAAATCGGCAATGTGTCCGGTAAGGTTCCTATTCATTTCTTCCGGAAACGGAGAGTATTTATTATAAGTTCTTAATCCGGCCTCTACATGCCCTACCTTGACTTGGTGATAAAAAGCAGCCAAGGCCCCTGCAAAAGTTGTGGTGGTATCGCCATGAACCAATATAATTTCCGGGGCAGTCTCTTTGATAACCTCTTCCAGTCCTTCTAACACTCTGGCGGTAATTTGTGTTAAAGTTTGGTTCTTTTTCATAATATCCAAATCAAAATCCGGAGCTATATTAAAAAGTGCAAGTACTTGGTCAAGCATTTCTCTGTGCTGTGCCGTAACACAAACATACGTCTCTATCATTTTTTCCTGCTTGAGCCTATTTACTAACGGTGCCATTTTTATTGCTTCGGGTCTTGTCCCAAATATTGTCATCACCTTAATTTTATCAGTTCTATTTCTCATTTCTCATCACCTTCAATGGCTGTTTTTTTGGTTGTCATCTATTTGTTCTTCAGGTTTTGTATAAGTAAACACATAAACAAGCGCAAAGGTAAGAATAATCAGAAGAGCGCCATACACAAACATATTATTATTTACAAGTACGGCTGCAATTCCCAAAATACCGCTTAATGTATAAAAAACGATAACAGTTCTTTTCTGGTCCATTCCTTTTGAAAGAATTCGATGATGAAGGTGTTCTTTATCGGCTTCCATAATAGGTTTTCTTTTCATAATGCGCCTGAAAATTGCAAATGCCGTATCAAAAATCGGCAGCCCTAAAACTAATACCGGTATAATCGTTGCAATAGCAGCCGCCCCTTTCATGGGGCCTACAATTGAAACAGCTGCTAACATAAAGCCTAAAAACAATGACCCTCCGTCTCCCATGAAAATTTTGGCGGGATTAAAATTGAACGGAAGAAAACCCATAGCGCTTCCTGCCACAGCAAGAGTAACCAATGCTACTTCAGGTCTTTGATTTATGTAAGCAATATAGGCAAGAGATAAAGATGCAATTGCTGCAACTCCCGCAGCCAAACCATCCAAACCGTCAATTAGGTTAATGGTATTAGTAATGCCTGCAATCCAAATAACAGTTATTATCAAACTAATAATCCAAGGGAAGTATAAGTAACCGCTTCCTAAAGGAACGCCAATAAAATGTATCCTGACACCAAAAGCAAATACAATTATGGCGCTGACTGCCTGACATGTCAATTTTGCCCATGGAGAAAGTTTATAAATATCGTCAATGATTCCGGTAATAAGAATAACCGTCCCTCCTATAAGAATCCCCGTCACCTCAAGAGAAAACGGAAGCATCAGCACAATACTTATAATAGTTCCAAGGTATATGGCAATTCCCCCTAACCTTGGAATAGGATTTGTATGCATTCTCCGATCGTCATTAGGCACGTCCATTGCCCCAATTTTAACAGCAAGTCTAAGTGCTACAGGAGTAAAAATATAGGCAGTCCCCGCCGCAATCAGAAATATCAATATATATTTAAACATTTAATTGTTTCCTCCGGTTCTTAAATACGGTATGTATTCATTGTATCAAACCCGGTATAATGAAATCAATACATACCCTTGTCCACATATAAAAATATTATCCCTTTAATGTTAAATTTTTCAGATTTGCAGACCTTCTTTAATCTTCAATCTTAACCTAAATCAATATCCCGTTTCGTCTGTCAGGGATTCGTCATTTTTAATCCAGTCCTCTACTTTTATAATCCGATAATCCTCATTGGTGTCGCGAATAAATACATTGTTTATACCGGCATTAATAATCAGTCTTTTGCACATGGAACAAGAATCTGCGCCCTCAACCAGTTCGCCTGTTTTTTTCTCTCTGCCTACCAAAAACAAATCGGATCCTATCATATCCCGTCGTGCCGCCGAAAGGCAGGCATTTGCTTCAGCATGGACCGATCTGCATTTTTCATACATTTGCCCTCTGGGAATACACATTTTCTCTCTTATACAGATGTTTAAATCTATGCAGTTTTTCCTTCCCCTCGGTGCACCTGTATATCCGGTAGATATTATCTCATCATTCTTAACTATAATGGCACCAAAGTTTCGCCTCAGACAAGTACCTCTCTCGGAAACAGTATCTGCAATATCTAAATAGTAATTTATTTTATCCCTACGTAGCACAAAATCCCCCCTTGTGTAGTTAATATTTATGATTGTATGAAGCTTTTCTCTGCCCCTCTACCCTATTTCGTCTCCTTTTCCCTAAACAATTCGTTTGCAACCCTCACTGCGGCCATTCCGTCTCTGCAATAGAAGTCCGCTCCAATCTGCGACGCGTATTCGTGATTAAGAACAGCTCCCCCAACCATTACTTTACACTTTAATCCTTTTTCTTTTAATGCACGAATGGTTTTCTCCATACTTGTAACCGTTGTGGTCATTAATGCACTGAGTCCAACTAATTGAATCTCATTTTCCGTAGCTGCTGTTACAACATCTTCTATCGCAACGTCTTTTCCTAAATCCAGCACTTCATAACCATAGTTTTCAAGGAGTATTTTTACGATATTCTTGCCGATATCATGAATATCTCCCTGCACTGTAGCGAGGATTATTTTTTCATAATGTAGAGCCTCTTCGTCATTTGCAAGTTTTTCTTTAATAACTTCGAATGCGGTTTTAGCTGTCTCCGCCGACTTAATCAATTGAGGCAGAAAAATCTCTCCGGTTTCAAATTTTTGACCAACTATTTCTAAAGAAGGTATTAGATAGCTGTTCACTATCTCAAGAGGCTTCTTAGTTGTCAGCAATTTCAAAGTTTCCTGACGGGATTTATCTGATAATCCTTTTACAATAATATCATCCAACGATTCTTTTATATTTTTTTGTTTCTGCAAATCTGTTTCTTCTTTCTCATCTGAGAAAAAGGCTATATAGTCTTCGGCTTCTTTGTCTTTTCCGCATAAAACTTCAAAAGCCCTGATAGTATCCATTGCTTCCTTTTCCGTCGGATCCATAATCGGTGCATCCAACCCATAAGCCAAAGCAGCTGAAAGAAAAGTTTTATTAAGTATTTTCCTTTGAGGAAGCCCAAATGATATATTGCTTGTTCCGAGAGTAGTCCTCACTCCATAAAGCTCTTTGATGATTTTCATGGCCTTCAACGTTTCCAAGGCAGCCTCCTGCTGTGCCGATACCGTAAGCGTCAGGCAATCTACAATGATTTGTTCTTTTTTTATGCCGTAATCTTGTGCATACCGAATAATTTTATCTGCAATATCGACACGCTCTTCCCAAGATTCGGGCAAGCCCTTTTCATCCAGTGTCAAAGCAATCACACAAGTTCCATACTTTTTCACAATAGGAAATATGTCGTCCATTACACTTTTTTTACCATTAACAGAATTGATAATGGGCTTTCCGTTATAATACCGAACTGCCTGTTCAATAACCTGTGGGTCCGAACTATCTATTTGCAAGGGAAGTTCAACTGACTGTTCAACATGGCTTATGACTTTGCGCATCATCTCTTTTTCATTAATTTCGGGCAATCCCACATTTATATCAAGAATATGGGCCCCGCTCTCAGCCTGAAGCAATGCTTCATCTACTATATAAGCCATGTTTTCTTTTTTTAAGGCTTCTTTCAGAGGTTTTTTACCTGTGGGATTAATTCTTTCTCCTATGACACTAATTCTTTCATCCATCATAACGGTACAAGTGGAAGAACTTACTGCCGTAAAAGGAGAAACATTTATTCTTTCAGGCAGTTTATCCGATACAATTTCTTTTAACCGGGAAATATATTCCGGCGTTGTGCCACAGCAGCCTCCTACGATTTGAACACCGGCACTTAACATTTCAGACATCGCTTCAATATATTCATCTATATTGACCTTAAATACGGTTTCCCCATTTACTACTTCCGGGAGACCTGCATTTGGCTGTACCAACACAGGAATTCTGGAGAACTTCAAGATTTGAGTTGCGATATCTGTAATCTGCCTCGGTCCAAGGGAACAATTAACCCCCAAAACATCGATCCCCATATCCTGTAAAATATTTACCATAGTAAGTGGGTCTGTGCCCATTAAGGTTCGCCCGTCTTCCTGAAAGGTAACTGAGCAGAATATGGGCAAATGACTGTTTTCTTTTGCCGCAAGGATACCGGCTCTTATTTCGTAAATATCGGAGAAAGTTTCAAAAAGTATCAAATCCGCTCCTGCTTTTGTACCGGCAATAACCTGTTCCTTAAACAATTGATAGGCCTCATCAAAGGTCAAATCTCCCGACGGCACCATCATTTTTCCTGTAGGTCCTATGCCTAAAGCTACATATTTATTATTTTCTGCTGCTTTTTTCGCATTTTCCACGGCTTTTTTCACAATCGTTTCCGTGGAGTATTCACTTTTCTCAAGCTTTAATGAATTTGTTCCAAAGGTATTAGTTGTAATGACATCGCTTCCGGCTTCTATGTATTCCTTATGTATCTTTTGTATGATCTTTGGATTGCTTATGTTCAGAAGGTCCGGCAGTTCTCCAAGTTCCAGCCCATGTTTTTGGACCATGGTTCCCATGGCTCCGTCAAA
This sequence comes from uncultured Eubacteriales bacterium, assembly GCA_964553505.1. Classification (GTDB taxonomy): domain Bacteria; phylum Bacillota; class Clostridia; order Peptostreptococcales; family JAAYPU01; genus JAENZQ01. The sequence continues at coordinate 29,213 of CAZKKX010000006.1, forward strand.
TATAATAATTTTCTTTCCCAGCAAATTTTTAATATTCATTTTAATCACCACTTAACTATATTTCAGTTACAAGTAATCTCTACTTCGCTTGTGAGGACAGCCGCAAGAGCTATCCTCTACAATCCTATATTCCTTATCATTCTGATGTTTTTTGCAATTTTTCGTGCTGTTTCAGATTTGTTCATAGTATATAAATGGATCCCGTCAACTCCCCATGCCATCAAGTCTATAATCTGTTCCAACGCATATGCTTCCCCCGCTTCCTTAAGAGCCTCCGGGTTGTTCTCATACTTCTCTAAAATTCTCCTGAATTTTAGGGGAAGTTTACAACCGGCAAGTTTCTGCATCCTTAGTATTTGTTTTGCATTCAAGACCGGCATAATCCCTGCCGAAACAGGTACTTTTATTCCGGCTAAATCAATTTCTTCCATAAACCGATAAAATAATTCATTGTCAAAGAATAGCTGAGATATGAGGAAATCAACGCCGGCGTTTACTTTTTCCTTGAGGTATTTGATATCCTGAATTCTGCTTTCACATTGCGGATGCCCTTCAGGATAACATGCCGCACCTATTGAAATCTTCCGGGAATTATTTATCTGATTAATCAAATCTTTTGCATAAGTGTATTGAAGAGGTGACGGAAACTCAAATTCAGGATTTTCCGGTATATCTCCCCTTAATGCCAGGATATTTTCTATGTGATTCCTATGCAAGTCGTGAAGTATATCGTCTATCTCATGGGTAGTAGAAGAGATACAGGTCAAATGAGCCAAAGCCTCTATATTGTATTTATTTTTTATCTTTGAAGCTATTTCTACCGTTCTATCCTTTGATGTACCTCCTGCACCATAAGTAACACTTATGAAATCCGGTTTCAAATCTTTCAATTCCTCAATAGTCTGAAAAACAGTATCTAAAGGATAATCTTTTTTGGGCGGGAAAATTTCAAAAGAAAGAAGTGTTCCTTTTTTATGGTAAAGATCTTTTATCTTCATGTTGACCCCCTTAATTTACTAAAAATTGTTTATATATTATAACATAAAAACAAAAGGGTATTCTACCTTTCAGGATATTGTTTATGAAGTATGGATTATAGATTATAGCCTATAAAAGGTTATAGAAGGATGGAAAATGAGAAAGATTTAAGATTGGTGGGCATTATTGTAAACAAGGACAGGGGCAAGCCCTGTCCCTACATCACTAACCTGTGCCCTTAACCCTGCTATTTTGTTCCGAACAGTCTGTCGCCGGCATCTCCAAGACCAGGGACAATATATGCATGTTCGTCAAGATGGCTGTCTACTGCTGCTACATAAATATCTACATCCGGATGTTCTTTTTTTACGGCTTCTATTCCTTCGGGAGCTGCAATAAGACACATTAACCGTATACTTTGTGCCCCTCTGTCTTTTACAAATCGAATCGCAGCATTGGAAGAACCCCCGGTAGCAAGCATGGGGTCAACAACTATTAATTCCCGGTCCTGTACGTCCGGCGGAAGTTTGCAATAGTATTCAACCGGGTTAAGAGTTTCAGGATCTCTGTATAATCCAACATGACCTACTCTTGCCGTAGGAATTAAATCCAGCATGCCCTCTACCATACCAAGCCCTGCTCTAAGGATAGGTACTATTCCAATTTTCTCTCCTGAAAGAACATTGGCATTCGTCTTACACAAAGGTGTTTCAATTTCAATTTCCTCCAGCGGGAGATTTCTGGTCACTTCATATGCCATAAGTGCGGCAACCTCTTTGACAAGCTCTCTGAAATCTTTCGATCCGGTATTCTTGTCGCGCATAAGCGTAAGCTTATGTTGAATTAGAGGATGATTCATTACGAAAACATTACTCATAAATATTGCCCCTTTCATATTTTTTATTATTTCCAACTTTAATTGGATAAAAAACTGATGCTAAATAAATTATATATAATAATAATTGTTACAAATGTTTATAAAAAAAGTGAAAAACAGCGTTTCTCACTTTTTGTTTAAATACTTATTCTCAACTTCATGAATTTTCCGAACTCTTCTTTCATGCCGACCGCCAATAAATTCTGTATCCAACCACACATCAATAATTTCCGACGCAAGCCCTTTACCTATTACTCTTCCTCCAAGGGCTAAAATATTTACATTATTGTGCGCCTTGGACATTTTAGCTGAAAAGACATCTGAAACAACCGCACATCGTATACCGGGCACTTTATTAGCTGCTATGGATATCCCGATGCCTGTGCCGCAAAAAATAATAGCACAATCACATTTTTCGGACAAAACCGCTTCAGCAGCTTTCTCCCCAAAATCAGGATAATCCACCGATTCTTCCGAAAAAGTTCCTAAATCTATGAATTTAACATTTTTTTCTTCAAAATGGCTTTTAATATATTCTTTTAAAAGGTATCCGCCATGATCACTTGCAAGCCCAACTATCACTTTAAAGCCTCCTGTTTTATCAATTTCCCATTTAATTTTATTTGTTACATGCTAAGATGTCAAGGTAAAATAAAAGCTTTGACAATTAGAAAAGAAAATTTGTCAAAGCCGAGTATGAGTGTGAGTAGCTCCTTCGGAGCAGTGAAAGTATAAGCGTGTAATCACTAATCACTAACCACTAATCACTAACCACTAATCACTAACAATACTTATATACAGCTTATCTATCTCTTCTTCCAATTCCTTTACACATTTTCTGTATGCCGCCATGCCTTTTCCAAAAGGATCATCAATATCATCGGCAATAAGATTACAATTAAATTCTTTAATCGTATATATTTTATCTTTATACTCCGGAGCTTTTTCTATTAGTAATTGTTTATGACCCTTGGTCATAGTAAGAATAATATCCGCATCACTCAAGATTTCATGGGTAACACTTTTTGAAATATGTTTCGAAATATTAATTCCTTTTTCTGCAGCAGCAAGAACCGCCTCTTTTGATGCATTCATTCCTTCACGGGCAAAAATACCTGCAGATAAAATCTCTACTTTTATTTCTTTTTCACCAGCAATTTTCCTGAAAATGCCTTCTGCCAAAACACTTCGACATGTATTGCCCGTACATACAAACAATACCTTTTTCATGATAATTCGCCTCCTGCATCAATAATATGGTAACCGGCGGCTTTGATAATTCTGTTCATTACTGCCAATCCCATTCCTTCCGAGGTAAAACTTTCAGACAAAATAATATCAATGTCTTCCTTGTCAAAAGATCTTAAAATATGAAAAAGCCCTCCTGCCACCGCTTCTAATTTCTTACGGCTGCCAACCGACAATACACAACCGTGATAATCATCAACAGTTTCATCAGTTGCCAACACACCAACTTTAAAACCTTCTTTTTCTTTCTTTTCCTTCATCTTTCGGATTTCTGTAACCATATTTGAAACACTCCCTTTAAAAACAATAACCGGTACTTTTGGGGAATAATGTGTATATTTCATCCCGGGAGCTTTGGGAATATTGTCCTCTTGATCTCTGTAAAATAAAATGGGACCAATAATTTTTTCTATCTGCTCTTTTGATACGCCGCCCGGTCTTAATAGAACAGGGGGGTCTGAAAGCATATCGATTACAGTAGATTCAAGCCCCACATCACATTCTTCTCCAAGGAGGATGACATCTGCTCTTCCTCCAAGATCTTCAATAACATGCGCCGCTCTGGTAGGGCTGGGTTTGCCTGAAAGATTTGCACTGGGCGCTGCCACAGGCACTCCTGCCTCACGAATCAATTCTAATGCCACATCATTTGCAGGTATTCGAACTGCTACCGTGCTTAATCCTCCCGTAACAATATCCGGTACGTAATGATTTTTTTGAAACAGGAGTGTTAATGGTCCAGGCCAAAAAGTATCCATAAGCATTTTACTTTTCTCCGGTATCTCGTCAGTAATGGTTAATAAATCCTTTTTATCAGAAATATGGACAATCAAAGGATTGTCGGATGGTCTTCCCTTTGCCTGGTAAATTTTTTTGATTGCTTCTTCGTTAAGAACATTTGCTCCAAGACCATATACCGTTTCGGTAGGAAAAGCTACAATTCCTCCTCTTCGTATTATTCCTGCTGCCTTTTTAATGGATTCTCTCCTGTTTTTATGGTCTATGGGCAATAATAAAGTGTTCATATATATTTAACCTTCCTGCAATATAATATTCTTTTCTATTATGTTGTTTCAATTTCTTTTTTAAATGACCATTTTAACAGTGGCGGTGTGACTAAAGTTGTTCCGATGACCACCACGATCGCCGATGAGAATTCTGCTTCATTGATAATGTGCATGGCAAGCGCAAGATTAGCAATAATTAATGAGACTTCTGCTCTTGGCACCATTCCTATACCAATTTGCAGGGATTCCCTGCGATTAAATCCTGTTACTCTTGCACCTACTCCGCATCCGCCAATTTTCCCAATAATACCCAAAGCTAACATGGAAAAACTGAATACAACATCCTGGCCAAGTACATACAAATCGACCCCAAGTCCGATGGCAACAAAAAAAATGGGAGCAAAGAATATCTGAGTCATGGTCTGTATATCATGAGATATTTTGTGAGCATAGGGCGTCCTGGAGAAAATGACACCTGCAAAATATGCACCAGTAATGCCCGCTACCCCTAATTCCTCCGAAGCATATGCCAAAAGCAAGCATAATACTAATGCAAATCCTACAATAATATCTTTGGTTCTTAAGAACAGGGACATTTTAGATAATACTTTTGTGATGATTAATCCCACAATAATAATAATAATAAAAACAAGTAGTATTTTTATAAGTACCATTTTTATATCGGAAGCTTCACCGGGTAATGCCATACCAATTATAATCGTCAAAAGAATAACACCTATGATATCATCTATAATTGCTGCCCCTAAAATACCAACCCCTTGCCTTGTTTTAAGAAACCCGATTTCCTGAAGCGTCTGAATAGATACACTTACACTTGTTGCAATGGAAATAAGCCCGACAATAAGGCTGGATATCATGTTGTTTGTTAAGAAATAAGCTGTCCCGCTTACCAGTAATATAGGAACAACGACACCCATTACTGCAATAGCAGTTGATGATTTCCCGCTGGCCTTTAATTCATCTATATCGGTTTCAAGTCCTGCAATAAAAAGCAAAAATATTACACCGATTTCCGATATGTCCATAATGACTTCGGTTTTTTCCATTATCAAGCCTATAATCATTCCGGCAATGATCTGACCTAAAACGGCAGGCTGCTTTAATTTCTTGCTGACAAGTCCTCCAATATTTGCTGCCAGCAATATAATACCAACCTGGAGAATAACCCCCACGCCTTCATTCATAATGCCATCTTCTTTCCAATATAATTTTCTATTTCCTTTTTATCTCTCTATATAAGGAAATTTCACTCGCTTTTATAAATCCGTATATCTATTTTCTTTCGATTATTGTATACATTTTATACTTCCCAAAAAGCTAATAATAAGTAATATACCATGCTAAGATATTTTCTGCAAGCATAGAGAATTCACTAAACCTCTTTACCGCTTTGCTTGAAATCAATTTTTGGTTATGATAAACTAAATTGTTAACAAATTATATCGAGGTGAAAATAAATGTTTGATAAACTTGATTTTATACAGAAAAAATATGACTCATTGAGCATGAAAGTATCCGATCCGGATATTATTGCGAACCAAAGCATCTGGCAAAAATATGTCAAGGAGTTGTCTGATATCGAAGATATCGTTAAAAAATATAAAGAGTATCGCAAAATAAAAAATGAAATTAATGAAACAAAATTATTGTTGGAGGACAATAGCGATTCTGAACTAAAGGAAATGGCTAAAGCAGAGCTAAATGAACTGGAAGAAAAAATCATCGATATTCAAGAAGCACTCAAAACCCTCCTTATCCCCAAAGATCCTAATGATGATAAAAATGTCATCATTGAAATTCGTGCCGGTGCAGGTGGAGATGAAGCAGGGCTTTTTGGCAGCGACCTTTTAAGAATGTATATGCGATATGCTGAAAGAAATAAGTGGAAAACTGAGATGCTTGAAAAAAACGAGACCGGTGTAGGCGGCATTAAGGAAGTCATTGTTTTGATAAAAGGAAAAGGCGCTTATTCTCGACTTAAATATGAAAGCGGTGTACACAGAGTACAGAGAATCCCTACAACAGAATCCGGCGGCAGAATCCACACTTCAACAGCAACAGTAGCCGTACTGCCGGAAGTAGATGATGTTGAAATCGATATCAACCATAACGAAGTAAGGGTAGATGTATATCGTTCATCAGGAAATGGCGGTCAAAGCGTTAATACGACCGATTCCGCTGTTCGATTGACACACCTGCCAACAGGTATTGTAGTTACTTGTCAAGATGAAAAATCTCAATTGAAAAATAAAGAACGTGCTTTCAAAGTCCTCAGAGCCAGGATTTTTGACATAAAAATGCAGGAGCAGAATAAGGAAATTGCGGCAGAAAGAAAAAATCAAGTGGGCACAGGAGACAGGAGCGAAAGAATCCGAACCTATAATTTCCCGCAGGGAAGAGTATCTGATCACCGTATCAATATGACTATTTATAAATTGGATTACTTCTTGGATGGAGATATTGACGAAGTAGTTGACGCCCTTATTACATCTTCCCAGGCAGACAAATTACAAGAAGCACAATAATATAAGTCTCTGTTGTCTAATGTTTGTTATCATTTATCTAAACAAGTATTGTTAGTAAGTTTGAGGTGGATATGGTGAATAGAGAAGTCTTAATCGAAATACAGAAAAACTTGATAAACACTTTCAGGGATAAAACCTTTTTAGAGAGGGCTCTCCTGAAAGAAGAAGACTTGCTACCATTTATTGAAAGTACTGCATTTATTGTGGAACTTTCAATTTTATATGAAAAAGAAAATCGCACCTGCCAAGATATTTTAAACCTTTGCAAGCTTGTTTTTATTAAGATTTTCGAAGATGAACCTGAACAAGGCTGGTTAAATTGTGCATATCAATACACCTTAAATAAATCTTTTCCTCATCTTAATATTATAACTAAAAAGCAATACGACACATCTATAATTGTTTTTTTGAAATTTTTAAAAACCATTTTAGAGGCAGACAGATTAGGTCAAAAAGGTGATTCGAAAAAATCCTTGCTGATACTTGATTTGTTATCCGATGAAGAAGTAAAAAATCTTTATAATCCAATGGAATACCAAAGCTTTCTAATAGCCTTTAATAATTTATATGTTTGTGAAATGATGCGTCTGCATCAGGAAATCACGAATCATAATATTTTTGACCATATTTGTGCCGTACATTT